>NZ_JADPGO010000005.1:0-110202 GCF_015668165.1 Blautia sp. 1001283B150304_161114_C9
CGTTTTACTGTTTTTGGTTTTTCAAACCGTTCTTAAAAATGTAAAGAATTTTCGAGAATCGTATGTGTTTCACTGTTCAGTTATCAAGGTTGTCTGTCTTGCGACATCTTGTTTACTTTACCACATCTCTTTTTCTTTGTCAAGAACTTTTTTCAAGTTTTTTCAAAGTTTTTCAAACTCTTCCGGATTTCCGGACTGTTCTTCTGATCTGTGATTGTCGGCTCTGCTCAAGCGACTTGTTTAGTTTAACACGTTTATTTCAAGTTGTCAAGCACTTTTTTAAATTTCTTTTTTCTTTCAGAAATCATACTAAATTGTCTCATTTAAAGAAACAATTATTTCCGACAGCTCAACTAATATAACACCCAAAGATCACAATGTCAACAGTTAATTTCATAATTTGACAAACTTTTTTTATTTTCCCCTTTCCATTTATCTTATCCACCCACCTATTCCCTTTTACCTATAAGAAAACCAATCTATTAATGAACAACTTCCCACCGCCACTTTTCCACTACCAACAGCCAGCCAAGCCCGCCAGATCATTCCTGTCGAGCGACATTTGCAGGGACTTTAGAAAAACTTAGCCCCGGGAAATCCGCGTTATGAGCAGATCACTCACTGTCTGAGCGCAGCGAGTTTGAGTTATCTGCGAATGCTTTTAGCGGATTTCCCGGGGCTTAGCTTTTCTTAAGTCCCGAAACCGAGCCGACAGGAATGATCTGACGGACTTGGCGTACCTTATCCCCCGAAACCGCCCCAACAGGAATGATCTGACGGACTTGGCGTACCTCTTTATGAAACCTTATACTCTTTCATAGCCTTGTCTAATACATTTTCCAAAATCGAAATATAATCTGTCCCAAGACTTCTTGCCTTCTCAATCGTATCCAACGAGACATAAAGCGTAATTGCCTCTTTTTTATATGGCTTTTCTATTCTCGCCTGTCTAAAAGCATCTTCCATTTCCTTAGTCAACTCAGGAGAATCACTATCAAATACAATAGGTACATTTTTAGCTTGTTCAAGCATTTGCTTTTCTCTTTCGTCAAGCTGTGTATTTTCCCTCAATTCAAATGTCACCATAATATATCCTCCTCTCCTTATTTGTTGCTAATCTTGCAGAAATCATTCGTATTCTAGAATCACGTTCTGTGTATACCACAAACAATATTTCACCAATAGAACCTATAGTTACAAAACGATCTTCATCTATACTATGTGTTTTATCGTATATTTCTATACGATTCTCATCCAAAAAGACTTTAGAAGCTATTTTAAAAGAAATTCCATGCTTTCGCATATTTATCTCCTCTTTATCCTCATCCCATTCAAAAATCAGAGACATATCCAGTTCCTCTTAAAGACTATTGATGATTTACTCTTATATCTTATCATCCCTCAGATTATGCTTCAATAAAAGAATTATAAGTATTTAAGAAATTTTTTATAAACTTTTATCGTATATACTCTTTAACTTCATACAACGACCTCAATATTTTCTCTGCCAACACCCTCATCTCCTCCGTCGGTTCCATCAGATCCGGCACCATAATAGGATGCATCCCTGCTGCATGTGCTGCCCTGATCCCATTATAAGAATCTTCTATCACATAACAATTTTCCGGTTTTGATTCCAGTCGTCTGCAAGCCTCCAGAAAAATATCCGGTTCCGGCTTACTCCGTTCCACCATATCTCCCCCGATAATCTGATCAAAATATCCCAGCAGCCCGCCATCTGAAATCTCCGAACGCACCAGTACCTCCCGGGTAGAACTGGCAAGCCCAATCTTAAATCCCCTCATCTTCAGATATTTCAAAAGCTCCTCAACCCCCGGCTTCTTTGCCAGTTTACCTCCGGAAGCATGACTGAAAAACACCTCTGCCATCTCCGCTTTATATTCCTCATACGGAAAATCTTCACCATAATGCTTCAGAAAAACCCCTTTACTCACAACACTGTTTGTTCCCAGACACTCATGACATGCCGCCTCAACTCCTGCGATTCCATGACGTTCTGCCACTTCTTTCCACGCTTGAAGCACAAGAATCTCCGAATCAAAAATCACTCCATCCATATCAAATATCACTGTATCAATCCCACTCGCCATAACTTTTGATCCTTTCCTCTTTCTCTCTGTCAGCAGACTTTCTCAGGCAAAAATATCTTTGACGACAGTCTGATCGACTTATTCAAACCATATATAAGCCAGTAGTCTGACAATCTATTTTTTCATAATATAACCAATCGCATCACGAATCTGCGACACATAAACCAAGTTGATTCCTTCCACTTTTCCAACAGAAGACCTACACACTTCCGGAAGCACAACTGTTCCAAATCCCAGTTTTTTCGCCTCCTGCACACGCTGGCCTGCCATATTCACTGCGCGGATTTCACCACTCAGACCAACCTCGCCAAATACCATCACATTATCAGGAATCACAATGTCCTTCGCACTGGAAACAATCGCCAGACAGATCCCAAGGTCAATTGCCGGCTCTGTCATCTTCATTCCCCCTGCAATATTGACATAAGCATCCGATGCAGCCAGACGGAGTCCTACTTTCTTCTCAAGCACAGCCATAAGGAGATTCACTCTGTTAAAATCAGTTCCCACCGCTGTCCGCCTCGGAATACCGAAATTACTCTGGCACACAAGTGCCTGGATTTCAACCAGAATCGGCCGGGTTCCTTCCATAGAACACGCCACAACAGAACCCGACGCATCCTCCGGTCTGCCATTCAGCATATATTCCGACGGATTCTTCACCTCCTCAAGACCTGTATTACACATTTCAAAAACACCAATCTCATTCGTAGATCCAAAACGATTCTTCACCGCACGCAGGATACGATAAGAAGCATGCCGGTCGCCTTCAAAATAAAGCACTGTATCCACCATATGTTCCAGAACCCTCGGACCTGCCACATTTCCTTCTTTCGTCACATGACCTACAATAAAAATGGACACCCCCATCCCCTTTGCGATCTGCATAAGGATATTGGTAGATTCTCTCACCTGAGAGACACTTCCCGGTGCCGAACTTACATCTTCGTGAAACATAGTCTGAATGGAGTCGATCACAACCACATCCGGTTTTCTGCGCTCGATCACCTCACGTATCACTTCCAGGTTCGTCTCACATAAAAGCTGCATCTTATCCGTAAACTGCCCGATACGATTAGCTCTCAGCTTAATTTGTCTCAGAGATTCCTCGCCTGAAATATAAAGAACCGAAACCTGCTTCTCTGCCAGATTCCTGCACACCTGTAAAAGCAGCGTTGATTTTCCGATTCCCGGATCTCCTCCCACTAAAACAAGGGAGCCGGGGACGATACCGCCGCCCAGCACCCTGTCAAGTTCACCAATCTGAGTTGTCTGCCGTTCATCTTCTGACAGGCTGATGTCTTTAAGGATCACCGGTTCCTGCCTTTTTTCTGATGATTTCATTGCTCCAGAAGAGGATGGCTTCTTTGTGGAAACTGTCTCTTCCACAAAGGTGTTCCAGGACTTGCATCCCGGGCACTGCCCCATCCATTTTGCGGATTCATATCCGCACTCCTGGCAAAAATATACCGTCTTTTTATTTTTCAGCATTTTACAATCTTTACTTCTACTCTTGCAGCATTGCCAAGTTCCACGCTAAAGGAAAGTTTACCGCCCAGGTTTGTTTTCATCTTACCTGTGCTTGCCTGCTCAATAAATACTTCATATTCTGTATCCGGCTCCATCTCCACTGTGATCTGTGCATCTTCCGGTCCCTCTACATGGAAATCCATCTGAGCTTCACTCTGTGTAAGATTAAATACTGCTGTTCCCGGAACTGATTCGTAAACGAACATTCCGTTTCTCTCGAGCTTGGTAATCTCCTTAAAAGTTTTTACTTTATACATATCGCCCTGATGCTGATAGTCTGATAATTTAGACTTCTGTGCAAGCTCATAGTCACCAAAGCTGATTGCTCCATTCTCTTCTGTACGGATTAATTCTTTTACTACTGCCATTTCCTATGTCCTCCTAAGACTCTTTTGTTTGCCGCTCCACCGGTTCATCTGCCGATGCCGTACAGTTTTTCACTATCTCTGTACTTTTCCGACATTTTATGTGCTTATTATATAATACATTCACTTTTTTGACCAGTATCTCACTGATTTTTTTATACTAATTTCACAATTTCTGTGAATCATGTGAGTCCTCTGCTTTAATTGTAAATATCTGTCTGCTCAGAGATTTCTACTGTTTTTTCACTTCAAATGCAATCTCGTTTTTATGAAGTTTCACCTGTACACTATCTCCACGTTTTACTCTGCCTTCCAGAATCTCGTTTGCAAGCGCATCTTCTATCTTACTCTGAATTGCACGACGCAGCGGTCTGGCACCATATTTATTATCAGAACCTTTTTCTGCAATAAAATCTTTCACAGCATTTGTCACTGTAAGATGAATTTCCATCTGTTCTGCACATCGTTTCTCCAGTGTTTTAAGAAGCAATGTCACAATTTTCCGGATATCTTCTTTATTCAGCACATGGAACACCATGATATCGTCAATTCGGTTCAGAAACTCCGGTTTGAAAATCCGGCGCACTTCTTCCATCACACCGCCTTTCATTCGTTCATAGTCTTTCTTCTCATCATTATCAGACATGAATCCCAGACGTTTCGGTTCCATGATCGCCTGTGCCCCTGCGTTGGAAGTCATAATAATAATCGTCTGTTTGAAGTCGACTTTTCTTCCCTGTGCATCTGTAATATGACCGTCATCCAGCACCTGTAAAAGTATATTAAACACATCCGGATGTGCCTTCTCAATCTCATCAAAAAGCAATACACTGTACGGATTTCTGCGGACCTTCTCACTGAGCTGGCCGCCTTCTTCATATCCTACATATCCCGGAGGAGAACCAATCAGCTTGGAGACACTGTGTTTCTCCATATATTCGGACATATCTACACGAATCATCGCCTGTTCACTTCCAAAGACAGCTTCTGCCAGAGCCTTGGAAAGTTCTGTCTTACCAACACCTGTAGGTCCAAGAAAAAGGAAAGAACCAATGGGACGGTTCGGATCTTTAAGTCCTACTCTTCCCCGTTTCACTGCCTGCGCAACAGCTTTCACTGCCTCATTCTGTCCGATCACACGTTTATGAAGTTCTTTCTCCAGACGAGCAAGACGTTTGGTTTCTCCCTCTGTCAGTTTCTGAAGAGGAATCTTTGTCCAGTCAGAAATCGTCTCTGCAACAGCAGCTTCATCTACAACAAGTTTCTTCCTCTTATTTCTACGTTCAGTCTTAATGCGGATTTTCTCCATTTCGACTTCCACTTCATTTTGGCGTACCTGTGCTTTTTTTGCGCGTTCAATATCTGCAGTCTTAACTGCCTGTTCTTTCTCCTCACGAAGTTCATTCAGTTCCAGTTCATATTGTTCCATTTCAGGTGCTGACTGATAACCCGCAAGCTGAACCTTTGATGCTGCTTCATCAATAATATCAATTGCCTTATCCGGAAGGAAACGGTCATTGATATATCTTTGTGACATTTTTACTGCTGCCTCAAGTGCCTCATCTTCAATCTTTACCCCATGATGTTTCTCATAATATGGACGCAGACCTTTAAGGATCTCAACAGTCTCCTCTGAAGATGGTTCTTCCACTGTCACAGGCTGGAATCTTCGTTCCAGTGCTGCGTCTTTTTCAATATATTTACGGTATTCCTCCAGAGTAGTCGCGCCGATAAGCTGAATCTCACCTCTGGAAAGAGAAGGTTTCAGGATATTAGAAGCATCCAGTGCTCCCTCCGCTCCACCTGCTCCGATGATGGTATGGATTTCATCAATGAACAGCAGAATTCCCTGATGTTCTTTTACTTCCTGGATTACATTCTTAATGCGTTCCTCAAATTCACCTCTGTATTTGCTTCCCGCAACCATGCCGGAAAGATCTAACACAACAAGACGCTTATCCTTCACTGTATCCGGAACCATTCCCATAACGATGCGCTGTGCAAGTCCCTCTACAATGGCAGTCTTACCTACTCCGGGTTCCCCTGTCAGACACGGATTATTCTTCGTACGTCTGCTCAGAATCTGGATCAGTCTGGTAATTTCTTTATCACGCCCTATCACAGGATCCAGTTTTCCCTCTGCTGCAAGCTGTGTCAGGTCACGACTGTACTGATCCAGCGTAGGGGTACTGGTCACTTTTTTGTTTCCCGCATTCCTTGCGTACTGAAATTCCTCTGCAATGGTATCATTGTCAAATCCCATAGCTGTCAGGATAGCCGCAAACAACTTCTGGATATTTACTCCCATTGTAAAAAGCAGTCTGGTCGCTACACAGTCTGTCTCTTTCAGAAGCGAAAGCAACAGATGCTCTGTTCCGCAAAGACATTCCATGCTCTCAGCATCTTCCTTCGCCTGTTCAATGATCCTTCTTGCTCTTGGGCTGTACTGGGGATCTTTCGTTTCTGCTGCCGCAGTATTGCCCTGAACCGGCGTAACCAGGTTGCTGATAAGTTCCCTGAGTTTTTCTTCTTCTACGTTAAATTCCTGCAGCACTTTTCCCGCAGTACCTTCAGGTTCTTTCAAAAGACCTGCAAGAAGATGCTCTGTTCCGATATATCCATGTCCACAGGATTTCGCAGTTGTCTTTGCCAATTTGAGGGCATTCTCTGCCTGTCTGGTAAATTGTCTCTCCATGTCCTCTCCTATCTGTTTTCATCATATTCGTCAAAAATCTCATCAATAAGCTGATGTACTTCCTCTCTGCTTACGCTCTTGCAACATCCTTTCGCAAGCGCCACCATGAGATTCTGTTTCAGTTCTTCCAATGCTTTCCGTTTATTTACATCAATAGAAATCACTGCACCACGTCTGCGGTCGATAGTGACAAATCCCTCCTGTCGCAACAGTGAATATGCTTTATTTACTGTATGCATATTTATCCCAACTGTATCTGCAAGCTGTCTCACTGATGGCAGTGTATCTCCCTCCTGCAGTCTTGACGTAGCAATCCCCATGATGATCTGATTGGTCAGCTGGATGTAAATGGCTTCATCACTGCTGAAATCTATTTCTATCATCATACGTTTTCTTCTCCTTTTTGTGTTACACATATCCTAGCACAAACCAACATTTTTTGCAACAGAAAGACGTATTGCTTTATTATTTTTCAAAACAAAAAGGGGTGTACAGCCATGTTCTCACACAGCATGCACACCCTTTATCTTCTTTCTGTCAACTGAATTTCATCTACATGACTTGATTATTTTAAGCCAATGATCTTATTGAGCTGTTCTCTGTTCAGAACAAGGTTAAAGCCTAATGGATTAACTGCATAAGCCATTGCCTTATCGATTAACAGCTCCGGAAGTTTTGCAAACGGTACTTTCGCAATACGCAGCTTCTGACCTTTTGTAAACTTCTCAAGTTCCATAACGTCTGTAAATACAGGCTGGAGAATTTCTTCTTTTTTATTTTTGAGATACGGAATATTGATCTTCTTAGGATCTTCAGGATCTACATTCATAGCAACCAGATATTCTGATTTCTTCAGGTTTACGATCAGTTCTTCCTCAAGCTCACGAAGATTTCCATGCTGATCCTTCTCTACCGGACGGCGGAGTTCCTGCATAAAGTAAATGCCGGAAAGCTCCAGTGTAGGATTCAGAAGCGGTCTCTTAGCCGGCTCAATCTTGCTCATATCTGCCTGTTTTGCAACATCCGGAAGATCAATCTCAATTTTATCTTCACCATCTACCCATACAACTGTATTTACGCCAATTGCATAGAAAGTTCCATATAATCTGGGATAATCCTTCTTGGTAAATTTCATACCCATAAGAAGAACCTTTTCTTCCAGCATTTTTTTGCCGAATTCTTTGATTCCTTCTTCTGTTGAAAAAATCCATGCCTGATCATTAAATGTCTCTTCATCACATTTCACATACGGAAGCTTTGTAGCCTGTGAATATGCCACAAAAATCTCCTCTCTGGTCTGTAATTCTTTGATTGCTTCTTCTTTGCTGATTCCCATGCTCTTATCCTCTCTGTCTCATTTCTTTTATGATCTTCTGTATTTTCTTATCTACATAATTTCTGTTCATAAATTTTCCCCTGCTGTCCGGAGTTCGATTACGTTTCTGTTTTACAGCACTGTTTTATTTTATAACAGATTACATAAAAAGTAAAGAAAATAGCCTATATTATTTATGCAAAAACATTTACAAAAAAATCAGAAAACAGTCCGGTCTGGTTTTAAACCTTTCTGTTTTCTGATCTGTTTTACAGTAATCATCCAAAATATATTTTTTCTGAAACTGCAGCACCTCAAAATTATTTATGCTTCATCAATTGCCTTACCAATATCATGGCGCATATATTTATTTGCAAATGTGATCCACTCTGTAGCTTCATATGCATTCTTTCTTGCTTCTTTTAAATCTTTGCCTGTCGCAGTAATTCCCAGAACACGGCCACCATTAGTAACAATCTGACCGTCTTTCAGTTTGGTTCCTGCGTGGAAGCAGTAATATCCGTCTTTGCCTTTGAAATTTTCAAAGCCGTACATTGGGATACCTTTTTCATATTTTACAGGATATCCATCACTTGCAAGTACTACGCACACTGCTGCATTATCCTCGAACTGAAGGTCTACCTGGTCCAGTGTTCCATTTACGCAAGCTTCCATTACTTCAATGATATCATTCTTCATACGTGGCAGGACTACCTGTGCTTCCGGATCTCCGAAGCGTGCATTATATTCCAATACCTTCGGGCCATCTGCGGTAAGCATAAGACCAAAGAAAATGATTCCCTTAAATGGGCGTCCTTCTGCAGCCATTGCATCTACTGTCGGCTGATATACATATTTCCTGCAGAATTCATCTACCTCTTCTGTGTAGAACGGACTCGGGGAGAAAGTTCCCATTCCGCCCGTATTCAATCCCTGATCACCGTCCTGAGCACGTTTGTGATCCTGTGCGGATGTCATTGTACGGATAGTTTTTCCATCTACAAATGATAACACAGAGACTTCACGTCCTGTCATAAATTCTTCAATGACCATGGTATTTCCGGCATTTCCGAATTTCTTATCTTCCATGATCTCTTTTACGCCATCTTCTGCCTCTTTCAGATCCTGACAGATCAGTACTCCCTTGCCGAGTGCAAGACCATCAGCCTTCAGGACAATTGGAAACCTGGCTTCTGTGCGGAGATATTCCAGTGCTTTCTCAGGATCATCAAAATTCTCATATGCCGCTGTGGGAATATTGTATTTTTTCATCAGATCTTTTGAGAACGCTTTGGAGCCTTCAAGGATAGCTGCATTCTTTCTCGGGCCAAAGACTTTCAGGCCACGTGCTTCAAATACATCTACCACACCGCCAACCAGAGGATCATCCATACCGATAATGGTAAGATCGATTGCTTTCTCCTGAGCAAAATCAGCAAGTTTCTCAAACTCCATAGCACCGATATCTACACATTCTGCAAGTTCTGCAATCCCTGCATTTCCAGGTGCACAATAAATTTTATCCACTTTCGGACTCTTTGAAACACTCCATGCAATGGCATGTTCTCTTCCACCGCTGCCTACGATCAAGACTTTCATTTTATTTTTGCTCCTTTATCTACTCTTCTGTATCAAATTCCTCTGTTTCTACTCTTCCATCCACCACTTTCACTTTGTCATTGGCAATAAGATTGATAGCTTTCGGAAGAATCTTCCACTCCGCTTTCTCCATAACACGTCTCTGAAGAACTTCCGGGGTATCATCAGATTTAATCTTTACGGCCTTCTGAAGAATGATCGGACCTGTATCTGTACCTGTGTCAACAAAATGTACGGTCGCACCTGTCACACGTACGCCTCTTTCCAGAGCTTTCTCATGTACATGCAATCCATAATAGCCCACTCCACAGAAAGACGGAATCAGTGACGGGTGGATATTGATGATCTTATTTGGATACGCTTCCACGATCATTGGAGGAATAGCCACAAGAAATCCCGCCAGAACAATAAGCTCTACGCCACTTTCTTTCAGCTTCGCAAGAAGTGCCCTGTGAAATTCTTCTCTGTTCTCAAACTGTTTTGGGGAAATACATACAGCTTCTATGTTATGGTTCTTTGCTCTCTCCAGCGCATAAGCCTTCGGATTATTGCTGATAACCAGAGAAACTTCTGCATTTGTAATCTTTCCACAGTCAATGGCATCCAGGATAGCCTGCAGATTCGTGCCGCCTCCTGAAACCAGTACACCGACTTTTAACATAAAGTCACTCCCTTTTCACCATCTTCGATACGTCCTACTACGTACGGAGTGTCACCTGCTGCTTTGATCGCTTCCATTGTTTTGTCCACATCTGCTGCATCTACAGCAAGGATCATTCCAAGTCCCATGTTATAAGTATTGTACATCATCTGTTCATCAATATTGCCTTTTTCAGCAAGAAGTTTGAAGATTGGAAGTACCGGATAGCTGTTCTTTTCCACAACTGCACGTGTTCCCTCTTTAAGCATTCTCGGAATATTTTCATAAAAACCGCCGCCTGTGATATGACTGCATGCGTGCACACGAACTCCGGCATTTTTAATGCTCTTTAATGCTTTTACATAGATTCTGGTTGGTGCCAGAAGTGCTTCACCAAGTGTTGTTCCAAGTTCTTCATAATAAGTATCAAGAGATTCCTTTGTCATATCAAAAACTTTACGGACAAGAGAAAATCCGTTACTGTGAACACCTGTGGATGCCATACCGATCAAAACATCTCCTGCTTTCAGTTCTTCACCTGTGATCATCTCTTTTTTATCGCAGACACCTACTGCAAAACCAGCCAGGTCATATTCGTCTTCCGGCATCAGTCCCGGATGCTCTGCTGTCTCACCGCCGATCAGAGCTGCATCTGACTGCACACAGCCTTCTGCAACGCCGCCTACGATAGCTGCGATCTTTTCCGGATAATTCTTACCACATGCAATATAATCAAGGAAGAATAATGGTTCTCCGCCTGCACATGCAATATCATTGACACACATGGCAACTGCATCAATGCCAATGGTGTCATGCTTGTCCATAACCATAGCAAGTTTTACTTTAGTTCCACATCCGTCTGTACCTGATAATAATACCGGTTCTTCCATTTCTTTGATCTTAGCAAGAGAAAAGGCCCCGGAAAATCCTCCCAGTCCTCCCAGCACTTCTTCACGCATGGTTCTCTTTACATGCTCTTTCATCAGCTCTACTGATTTATATCCTGCTTCAATATCTACTCCAGCGGTCTTGTAATCCATGATAATCCTCCGTTTTTACCCCTGATCCTGTTTATGGACCTGAGTTATCTTAGTAATTTTTATATCCGACTTCCTGTAATCTTGCGTCTTTTGCTTCCACCTGTTCTTTTAATTCCTGGCTGTAAGCCTTTAATTTTGCAAGAAGTTCCTCATCTGATGTTGCAAGTATCTTAGCTGCCAGAAGTCCTGCGTTTGCGCCTCCGTTGATAGCGACTGTTGCAACCGGGATTCCTGATGGCATCTGTACGATGGAATAAAGGGAATCTCTTCCTCCAAGGGAAGTTGTGTGCATAGGAATTCCGATAACCGGCATCGGGAAGATTGCCGCGCACATTCCTGGCAGATGTGCTGCCATTCCGGCACCTGCGATGATTACTTTAAAGCCTTTTTCCTCTGCTGTTTTTGCATATTCAAAAAAGACATCCGGTTCTCTGTGTGCGGAAATGATCTTTATCTCGTAATCAATTCCCAGTTTCTCCAGAATGTCTGCTGCTTTGCTCATGATCGGCATATCTGAGTCGCTGCCCATCACAATTCCTACTTTTGCCATGATTATTCTCCTTTTCTTCTCAAGTATTCTCAGACAGACCAGATTTTATCTGTCCGGGACTTTGTTTTTATTTTATTGATAAAAAAAGTACGGTCAGAAAAGATTTTATCAAAACCCTCTCTAACCGTAGATTCTACTAAGATTCCCTTTTTCTGTCAATAAAATTAATGCAAAGAAATATTTTAACGAACTAATAAATTTTTTTGTATTCCGAACTTAACAGGAAAATGCCTTTATTCCCCAAACGGCTCGTTCAGAGCTTCCGTACCCGGAAGGACAAATCTTCCATCTTCAATAATAGAGATCATATCCCCCTCATCATCAATCGTACGGATGCTTCCCAGTTCGTCATATGGAATCGTAATATCTGTGTGACATCCATAATAAGCAAGGCTGACGTCTTCTTTTCGCATCTCGGAAATCTCATTGTCCCTTGCGATGATCTCTTTACCATCCGGATTATAGACCGGAGTATCTTCTGACCAGCTGTAACAGGTATCACCAACTGCAAAATGCGGTCCCATTTTCTCCGCGATCAGAATCGGAAGTTTGTCTGCGATATTATATTTCTGCGCTGCCACATAAGCTGTTGTATTAGTTCCGATCGCAAATTCTCCCATTGCAAGTTTCGGATGATGGAACAGAATATTATCTTCAATATATTTACGGTTCTCTTCCTCTGTCTCAAAATTAGAACAGCTGTAATCAATCACCTGTCCGCAGTCAAACACAAGCTTCAGGTCACAAAACTGCAGTCCGTTAAGATATACTTTTGAAACATGAAGCATTCCGCCTGTTCCTGCAAGCACCGGTGAAGTAAATACTTCACCCAGAGGAATATTTACATCTGCCACACAGTTCTCAAAATTTGTTTGTGTTTTCGCATCTGTTAATGTATGAAGATGAATGAGCAGATCTGTCTCATTCTCTCCCTTTCCCTTGATTTCCACCCATTCACAGGTATCAAGAGTATCTATGATCGTCTGCTGGATCTTCTGATATTTCTTATAATCCAATGTATTGATCTTTACGATCTCACGGAAAATTTCCGGAAAATCCTCTCCGATCTCAGGTATCGGATAAGCAATGATCGTAAAACTTCTTTCCTCACCTTTGATATAACGATTTGTGATCTGACCGGATTCATTGTCCAGTTCCAGCTGAAGCTTCTGCTGTGCTTCTGTAAACGCCCAGCTTTCCGGTTTACTTACCGGTGAAAACGGCTTCTCTCCAAATGTCTCGATCACAGCCGGTCCGCCATGTACATCTGCCAGATCTGCATATTCATCATAAGAAGTCTGCATGGCACGAAGTTTACGCTTTACAAAATCCGGATCCAGAAACAGCGCACTGTCCTGTCTGTGGTCATAATCAAACTGCGGATTTGCAATTCCTCCTGTAAATCCATTTCTGAACTGATTCCGTCTGTTCACCGCATGAAGTGCATGGCGGTAAATAACCGTCTGCAGCCCCATCTCCCGGAACTGAAGAACAGCCGCTTTTACCATACGCTCAAAGCCAAGATGATAACGTATATTAACCGTTTTCTTCTTTGTAATATCTTTTCTTCCTGTGATGAATCCCATCCGATAGCCTTCTGTATAAGTACGTGCCATCTCATCAATTTCCCTCTGGGAAAGTGAATTCATAAATTCTGCTGTTTTCAGTTCATTTTCCGATACATATTCGCCGGACTGATACAGATAACTCAGATCGCTCAGATCAGAATCCATGATCATTTCAACCACAAAATTATTCTCAGGATCAATCGCCTCTCTGATCCGATTTTCCACCATATCCTGGCAGTAGTCATTCACATAGGAAACGAGAATTTCTTTCACCTGTTTCTCAGCAGGAATTTCTTCCTGCGTAAATGCAGAATAGATTTCCAGAAACAATTCAAGTACAACCGTAAGATCCCATGCTTTTTTTTCAAACGCATAAGCAATCGTGCCATGAAGTTCTGTATAAAGAAAGGTAAATACTTTTCCGTATTCTCCCAGCATTTTCTGTGCATATGCAGGATTTCCATAAGAATTTTCATAATTTTCGGGCAGAATATCCTGATATAATTCATGATTCTGTTCCTGAAGTTCTTCAAGATTTTTCCCCGCAATTCCATGGTCCATCACATGAATCACCTGCTGTAAAAACATTGCTTCTTTTGTAAAAAAATCGCAGTACGGTTCTTCTGCCATTTTCTCGTCCGGTATCTGAGCGATTCTTTCTTTCGCCAGTTCATACCGTTCCATAACCCATTCGTCCAAACTATATTTCTCCTTTTTCTATCAGACTTCCCTGTTAATCAGCCGGAAATTCCCATCAGAAAGATTCCCAGCCATCCGATCATTATGATTCCGTTTGCAATAGAGCCGATCATACCTGCTTTGTGTGTCCGGTTTTCTTCTGAAAAGCTTTTCAGTCCCATCGCAAATCCATATACAGACAGAAGCATTGCGCAAAGACTGATCCCGCCTACAATATATCCGTATTGTCCCTGCAAAAAAAATGCCAGCAAAACTGCAGTCACAAATAAAACCAGTGAAACAGCCGCCAGCACTGCTGACAGTTTTCCCTGCTGTGCCTCTCTTTTCTTTGCAAACGCATATCTATATCTTTTTGCCATAAATTTTTCTCCTCAGGTGATCGCAGATAACAAAAAGCAGATATCCAAGAGCCGCCCCTGCTGTATTCAATATCATATCATCTACGTCAAAGCACCCAACCTTTGTAATAAGCTGGATGACCTCTACCGTAACACTAAGCCCAAATCCTGCCAGTACGATCAGCCATCCGCTTCTCATTTTGTCCAGAATAACCGGCAGTATAAATCCAAATGGAAGAAAACCAATTACATTTCCAAAAAGATTTGTAACTACCGCCATAAGTCCAAGCTGTTTCCTGTATACCCAGAAACGCCTTATCTCAACAAACGGTATCAGATTATATCTGTACTGTCTTTCTTCCATTGCTGCTCTTCCGTATTCTTCTGAAAAGAACAGAAAATAAATCAGTGCCAGAACATACAGGATAAACAAAATGGTTCCCAGTGTCCGTATGATATGCTTCGTTTCTTTTTTCAATGTTTTCTCCTGTTTCTGAAGCCTTTTATATCAATATCTCTGATTTCTTTTTCAGCAGTCTTGCACCGTTTACGATCATCATGATCCCTGTTACGATTCCCGTTGCCAGTACAATGATCCCGACTGTCAGACTGCAGGCTCCTGTGGAAGACATGGTTTTATAAATTTTTTCGTTCATAATCGTCCTCATCAGTATCATGATCTGCTTTCGCAGATCATGATATCTTATTTATAAATCGCTGTTACCTGTATTTGCTTATTTTGCACCGTACTGCTCATAATATGCGTCGATTGCGGCTTTCAATGTATCGTCAATGATTACTTTTCCTTTATATTCTTTATTATAAAGATGTTCAATGACCTCTTTCATTGTAACAATCGCATTTGTTTCAAACCCATAAAGGTCATGGACTTCGTCAAGGGCACACTTCACGCCGCCTTTTCCGACTTCCATGCGGTCCAGAGAAACCATAAGACCGACGATTTCCACATCAGCCGCACCTTTTACCTTCGGTACTGTCTCTTCCATGGATTTACCGGATGTTGTTACATCTTCGATCATCACTACACGATCGCCGTCTTTTAATTTACTTCCGAGGAAGCTTCCCTTATCTGCACCATGGTCTTTTTCTTCCTTACGGTCTGAACAGTAGCGGATTTCTTTTCCATATAATTCGCTGAATGCAATTGCAGTTACAACACTTAACGGGATTCCCTTATATGCAGGTCCAAAAAGCACATCGAAATCATCGCCATATTTATCATGAATGGCATGTGCGTAGTACTCACCCAGTTTCTTTAACTGAGAACCTGTCACATATCCGCCTGCATTCATAAAAAACGGGGACTTTCTTCCGCTTTTAAGGGTAAATTCTCCGAATTTCAGAACTTCACTGTCTACCATAAATTCAATAAATTCCTGTTTATACTGTTCCATCTTATGTTATGCCTCCTGTATCTGTTTTATTTTACAATACCAACCATCTCTTTTACGGAATTGAATCCATTCTTCTTCATATACGCTTCAATTCCATCGATCACTTCCAGTGTCACTGCCGGATTGTGGAAATTTGCCGTACCCACAGATACTGCGCTGGCTCCTGCAAGAATAAACTCAATTGCATCCTCTGCGCAGGAAATTCCGCCCATTCCGATGATCGGGATATTGACTGCCTGTGCAACCTGATAAACCATACGGACAGCAATCGGTTTCACGATCGGTCCGGAAACACCACCGGTTTTATTTGCAAGCGCAAAAGTCTTCCTGTTGATATCAATCTTCATTCCTGTCAGTGTATTGATCAGGGATACCGCATCTGCACCGCCTGCTTGTGCACCTTTTGCAATCTCTGTGATATCTGTGACATTCGGTGTTAACTTCATGATCACAGGCTGTTTTGCAATCTTTTTGATCTGAGCGGTAAGTTCCTCTACATGATGTGCATCCTGACCAAATGCAAGGAATCCTGCGTTTACATTCGGGCAGGAAATATTAATCTCCATCATATCAATTGGCTGATCTGCCAAACGTTCCACCACTGCCAGATATTCTTCCGGCGCATGACCGCATACATTTACAATGATCTTTGTATCATACTGTTTCAAAAAAGGAATATCCCTCTCACAGAAAAGATCGATACCAGGATTCTGCAGACCAATCGCATTCATCATGCCTCCGTAAACTTCAGCCACACGCGGAGTCGGATTTCCGACCCACGGGACATTGGCTACGCCCTTGGTTGTCACTGCTCCCAGCTTATTAATATCTACATAATCAGCAAATTCTGCTCCTGAACCAAAGGTTCCGGATGCCACTGTTACCGGATTTTTCCACTCTACGCCGGCAATATTTACACTCATATCCATCAGATTTCCACCTCCGTAGAAAGAAATACCGGGCCATCCTTGCAGATTCTCTTATTATTCACATTGCTATGTGCATCTTTTTCTCTGGATTTGCACACACAGGCAAGGCAGGCACCGATTCCGCATGCCATACGTTCCTCCAGGGAAATATAACATTCAATCCCATTTTCTTCGGCATATTTCTTGATTGCACGAAGCATCGGAGTTGGTCCGCAGGCATAGATCACGTCCGCTTCCAGAGCATTCTCTCTGATAGCATCCATAACATTGCCCTTTGTTCCCACACTGCCATCCTCTGTGGCAATATAAAGTGTTCCCGCCGCCTCAAATTCCTCTCTGAGGAACGTATGACAGTCCCTGTATCCTGCAATGATCTGTTTTTTCTCACATTTCATCTGCTTTGCAAGTTCCAGGATCGGAGGAACACCGATTCCACCACCCATAAGGAAAACTTTTTTCCCCTCAGCCTTCTCTACAGGAAAACCATTTCCCAGAGGTCCCAGTACCGGAATGGTATCTCCGGCTTTCATCTGTGAAAATTCATCGGTTCCGGTTCCCTGTCCGGTCACTCTGTAAACCAGATGAAGACGGCCATTTTCTTTGTCAATCTCACAAAGACTGATCGGTCTGGGAAGAATTTTGGATTTATCATTTGTATAAAGAGATACAAACTGTCCTGGTTTCGCATCTGCTGCAATTCTGTCAGTCTGGATCCACATACTGTAAATGCCTGCACCAATGCTCTCCTGACTTACAACAGTGCAGATTTCTCTTGTCTTTTCGCTCATTTCATGCCTCCTAGCGATTGTTTAAAGCAGTACTGATGTCTTCGATCATATCTTTTACCGCCTGGCGGGATGCATCTGCATAATTTAATTCACCAAAGGAAGCATATTTTTCCTGTTTGTAAGCTGCAATGATTCCTCTGGAGGAATTGACGATCGCACCAAGTCCGTCTTCATTAAAGAAATGAACAAGATCGGCACCTTTTCCGCCCTGTGCACCATATCCCGGTACCAGGATGAAGGTTTTCGGCATGATCTTACGGAGAGTTTTTCCCATTTCCGGATAGGTTGCACCTACTACAGCACCTACATAGCTGTATTCATTTCCCATATGTGATTCTCCCCACTGGGCAACCTTCTCTCCAACCCACTCATAAAGCGGACGTCCGTCAATGATTCTGTCCTGAAACTCTCCGCTGGACGGATTGGATGTTTTTACGAGTACAAAAAGCCCTTTGTTCTCTTCTTTACATACATCGATAAACGGGTTGACACTGTCAGATCCCATATATGGATTGATTGTCGCAAAATCTTCGTCAAAACCTGCGATTCTGTTACTTCCCACCTGAACTTTACCCAGATGTCCGACTGCATATGCAGCAGATGTGGAACCAATGTCACCTCGTTTGATATCTCCAATAACTACCAGACCTTTTTCTTTGCAATAATCAATGGTGTTCTTATATGCCATTAAGCCCGGAATACCAAACTGCTCATACATTGCGATCTGTGGTTTCACTGCAGGGATCAGATCGCTGATCGCATCAACGATTCCTTTATTATACTGCCAGATAGCTTCTGCTGCTCCCTCTAATGTTTCCCCCAGTTCAGAAAAAGCTTTCTTCTGAATATGCTGCGGGATATAGTTGAGCATCGGATCCAGTCCTACTACGATAGGAGCGTTTGTTTTTTTAATGTTTTCAATAAGTTTGTTGATCATGAGTCTTTCCTCCTGAATATTGATATGGTATTTTTATGCATTCTGGTATACAACTTTTCCATCACAGATTGTATAGAGAATTTTTCCCTTTACTTTCCATCCGTCAAATGGTGTGTTGCGTCCTTTGGAAGCAAATTCATTTTTATCTATTTTATATTCGTGATCAATGTCTGCAATGACAATGTCTGCCGGATGTCCCTTCTGAAGTGTACCTCTGTCACTTCCCAGAATCTGTGCTGGGTTCCAGCTCATTTTCTCAATAAGCTGTGAGATTGTAAGAATTCCAGTTTCTACAAGTGCAGTATAAGACAATGCAAAGCTTGTCTCAATTCCCACAATGCCAAAAGCCGCATTCCGGATAGAGCCTGTCTTCTCCGGCACTGCATGAGGTGCATGATCTGTACTGATCACTTTAAAGGAACCATCCTTCAGTCCTCGGATCAGTGCATCTACATCTTTCTTCGTACGAAGAGGAGGGTTCATCTTATAGTTTGGATCATCACATTTAATATCATCGGAAGTGAGGATAAAATGATGCGGGCAAACCTCTGCTGTGATATTGTCCAATCCCTCTTCCTTCACAATCTCCATCATCTTCGCAACACCTTCTGTGGAACAATGGCACAGATGCAGTCTTGCCCCTGTCTCTCTGGCAAGAAGAATATCTCTCGCTGCGATCACATCCTCAACTGCATTGCAGATACCTGGCAGACCAAGTCTCCGCGCATTCTCATCCTCATTCATACATCCATCACCGCGCAGATCAATATCCTCACAGTGAGCAAAAATCGGAACATTGAATTTCTCTGCCACTTCCATAGCTTCTTTGCAAAGTCTGGTATTCATAACAGATTTGCCGTCTTCAGATAATGCCGGGATTCCCGCTTTTACCATTCCTTCGATATCAGAAAGTTCCTGTCCCTTCTCCCCCTGCGTAATGGCACCTGCCTGGAGCACATGAATGCCGGCAAGCTGTTTTGCCTTATTATACACATAATTTACACGATCCGGACTGTCAATTACCGGTGTTGTATTCGGCATTGCAACAACCGTTGTCACACCACCTCTTGCAGCAGCCCGGGAACCTGTCTCTATATCCTCTTTCTGTGTCTGTCCCGGATCTCTGAAATGAACGTGAAGATCGATCAGTCCCGGCATTACCAGACATCCCTTCGCATCTATTACTTTGTCGCTTTTATCTTTTATTTTAAGTTTCTCACCGATCTCGGTGATCACGCCATCTTCCAGATAAATATCGCCTTTTTTATCAGTGTCAGTAGCCGCATCTACGATACGTCCTCCCTGAATCAGAATACCCATGCAATTCTCTCCCTTCGTTGTCGTTTGACAATAACTTTCTGATATACATAATACACGAAACTTCTTCTTTTATAAAGCCTTTTTTTACTGATGTGCAGTCTTTTTTGCTTGACAATTCAAAATGCGGGAGATATAATCAGTTCATATCTGGATTATTTAATGTATAGTCACTGGTTTTTAGAGATTATATAACAGTATATAATCTGTAAAATCTGGTGATTTTTTTATTTGCCAGAAACTATATAATTTTTTTATTTTTTATGGAGGTAACAACATGAACAAGGGAACTGTAAAATGGTTCAACGCAGAAAAAGGTTACGGATTTATCACTGGTGAAGACGGTGCAGACGTATTTGTACATTTCTCCGCTATCAATGGTGAAGGATTCAAATCCCTTGAAGAAGGACAGGCTGTAACATACGACTTAACAGAAGGTGCTCGTGGTATGCAGGCTGCAAACGTTACAAAATTATAATTTATAATTTTTGTTAACGCGAGAGGATTGAATTCCGCACTTTTCTATACGGATTAAACCTCAAAAAAATCCCCGGATCATCCGGGGATTTTTTATTGCTTTTCTTCTGTGAATCCATCAGAGATTCAATTTCTATTTAGCATCTGCGCTGTCTGCATCCGTTGTTGAATCTGCTGTTTCTGCAGCTTTATCGTCTGCTACATTTGTATCATCTGCTTCTTCAGATTTATCTGCGGTTTCCGTTTCAGAATCATCTGCGGTTGTGTCTGCTGCATCAGCATCTTCACTGTCTGTATCAGTGGAAGCTGTTGTATCTTCTTCCTCCGCTGTATCTGCATCAGTGCTGTCTGTACCATCGGATGCATCTGTTGACAGATTCGAAATGTAATTGTCAAGTGCAGTAGTATCCATTACTGTATTCTGAACCACATTCTCTTTGGCTCCTGTCACTTTTACATATGCAGAATAACCAATCCATGCAACAATCACAACACAAATGAATGCCCAGGCAAACATTTCCAGTCCAAAAAGTACTTTTTCTTTTCTGTCTGTTTTGTTATGCA
Organism: Blautia sp. 1001283B150304_161114_C9; assembly: GCF_015668165.1. Classification (NCBI taxonomy): domain Bacteria; kingdom Bacillati; phylum Bacillota; class Clostridia; order Lachnospirales; family Lachnospiraceae; genus Blautia; species Blautia sp. 1001283B150304_161114_C9. The sequence continues at coordinate 20,878 of NZ_JADPGO010000005.1, forward strand.
GTCCTTTTCTGGCCTTATAAGCATCGACTTTCTTCTGGCTCATGATAGATCTCCTTTGCATCAATATTTCGTATTTTCTGATTATAGCACACTTTACTGCAAAAGAAAACAATTAGTTTATACTGCAACGATCACTCCGCCGTCATTTGCATACATAGAACTTACACCCGCTGTATCAAGGACTACGATCTTTGCAAGTTTCATTCTCTCTTCAAAAGCCTCTTTGAGCACCTGTGCTCTTGCCGGACAATTGCAGTGACTGATGGCAAGAACCTTCTCTGCACTGTCCGGAGTTTTCTCGATTACCTGCTCTACAAGCTTGATCAGAGCACGATTCATGCCTCTTGCCTGATCCAGCTGGCAGATATTTCCATCATCCGTAGAACCCATGACCGGTTTGATTTTCAATGCACTGGCCACTAACGCTTTCACTTTGCTCAGACGGCCGTTCTTTCTCAAAGTATCAAGATTCTCAAGTATAAAAAATGTATGCTGTCCTTCAATATAATGTTCCACAGTTGAAACAACTTCTTCAAAACTCATCCCTGCTTCTTCGCATTCCTGTATCTTCATTCCGATCAGGCTTTCCCCGATGGATGCGGAACGTGAATTAAACACATGTATTTTTTTATCCGGATGGTCTTCCATAATAAGATCTCTGCCAAGCAACGCACTGTTATAGGAACCACTCAGCTCAGAAGACAAAGTCACTGCATAAATATGCTCAGCCTCGCAGTCATATGCTCTCATATATCTCTCAGGTGACGGGCAGGCTGATTTCGGACATTCCGGGCAGGCTGCCACTTTATTAATAAACTCTGCCTGATCAAATGTTTCATCATCTATGATCTGTTCAGCTCCTACCATCAGAGTCAGTGGAATGGATTCAAAACATTCATCTTTCTTCCATTCGTCCAAAAGTTCTCCACAACTATCTATGATAATCTTATATCTCAATTATATCGTCCTCTTTTCCATTATATGTAGTATTCAATACCAGATATATCTTATCACACCGCTTTACGTTTGAAAAGACTTTTTAATAAAAACACTGTTCTTTTTTTCAAAAGTGCTTTATAATAAAAAGACGCTTCCCGCAAAGTGCAGGAAGCGCTGCCTAATCCACAAAATATGTTCAGAAATATGCAGCAATCCAGAAGTATTTTTTTAATTCTGAACAGCTGTAAATCATGTTATCAGAGAGGTGTTGTATGCTTGCTTTAAAAATTACTGATGTAAAAGATTTTATGAATAAACTCCTGATCGGTGAGGTATTTGACCGTTTTTCTCTTGTCGAGGCATCTGTGACAACCTTCAACACTTTTACCATAAACGGAAAACTTCATTACGATTTCTTTGATACTGACACAAAGGCTGCTTTTGAGGAGAATTCCACAGAATATTCCCTCTGGCATGATGTAAAACCTTATTGTTTTTCTATCATACGCGGCAGACGCACACCTTTGAATTTCAGGATTGTATTTGAACTTTCTCATGATCAGACACAGTCGTTGTTAAAAAATGAACGGCATATTGCAGATATTCCTGTGCAAAGCTTTTATCTGAATATCCGGTACAAGAACCAGTCCCTTTTATGTACAACAGGTGTTTCTTATACTTCATTCAGTCCGGATAAACGTCTGGAACATCTCTGGGATGATTCCATGACTGTTTTTCTCTCCAGTCATCACATTCCCTGTGAGAAATTATGAGTAGATTCTGTTATCAGTCTTTATCCGAATAACGCAGATAATAGACCAGAATATCTATAAACTCACTGTTCGTCGGTTTATCTGCCATTGTACATCCTGCCATTTCTTCCAGTGTATCCTTATGATTCATCCAACATAAGTTTACCAGTGTTCTTATGTTGTGTTCTACATTAGACGGCGTTGATTTATATTTTCTTGCAATGACCGGATAAATATCTTTGGTGACTTTTACCGGTCGCTCATAAATTTTCTGTGCCATTTCTACTGCATCCACAACATAATAATATCCTTTATACTTTGATGTTGCACCCAATTTTCTAATAACTCCATAAACTGCACTCATACATCGTTCCTCCTGTAACTTCCATAATCTGTGTTTTTACAGATTTGGATATCTCATTTATTTACACACATTTCTCTATAAGTAAATGAAAGTCACGATATTGGCTGCCCGGAAGCACCATTGCAGTCACTATTCTCTGTAACCCGTTATATCTTCTGCGGATTCGGCATATTCATTAAAATATCGGCAACTTAATAATAGGAATTCATAAGACATTTGTCAATACCAATGTAATTGTTTTCCACAAAAATAAGGAGCAAAAGTTATTCTCCGCTCCTTATTTGATATTCTGCTATTCTGACAGGCGTATCTGTCCTCTCATTGATCTGCCGGCAAATTGCCTGCTTTCTATCTTATTTTGCAATCATCAGCAAAATTTCATTGCTTCTCTGAACAAATCTGGTCATTTCGTCCGGTGAAAGCTGTTTATGGCTCATCATCGCAAGGTCATACAACTGTTCACAGATAAGCGGAGCCTTGTCAGATTCCTGATTCTCTGCCAGATATTTAACCAATGGATGATTCGCATTCAGAACCAGTGTTTCCTGTCCGCCAAACATATTCGGATCCATTCCATACATATTATACATCTTCATCATATCCTGCATACGGCGGCTCTCTTCGGAAAGAGTCATCATTGCTGATACATTTTCATTTTTCAGATTCTCAACATGTACTTCCAGTTTATCTTTATTAAGGCTCTTGCGGAAAAGTTCTGTCAGTGCTTTGACAGTTTCTTCATCGGCAGTACCCTCACCCTTCATTTCTTCGGTCAGATCCGCATCAATACGCTTAAACTGTACTTCCTGATGTTTCTGCTCAAGACTGGAAATAAATGCACTGTCAATATTATGTTTCAGGATAACGGCATCTTTTCCTGCTTCCTTAAACATATTGATATACTGACTCTGCTGAACTTCATCAGTTACATAGAAAATTACTGTCTTCTCAGGTTCTTTCGCTTCCGCATTGTCTTTGTTTTCAGACTCTGCTGCATCTTCTTTCTTTTCTTCTGTCTGAGCCTCAGTTTCTTCTGTTTCTTTTTTATTCTCTTCAATGCAGTCCTTTAATGTGAGATATTTGCCATCAAGATTCTTAAAGAGTACATAATCTCCCATTTTCTCTGCAAACTTAGCATCTTTAATACAGCCATATTTAATAAACGGGCTGATATCATCCCAGTATTTCTCATAAGATTCTCTGTCAGTCTTGCACATTCCGGTAAGCTTATCTGCCACTTTTTTGGAAATGTATTCAGAAATCTTCTGTACAAATCCGTCATTCTGCAATGCACTTCGTGACACGTTCAATGGAAGATCCGGACAATCGATCACACCTTTCAGAAGAAGCAGGAATTCAGGAATTACTTCCTTGATATTATCTGCGATAAATACCTGATTGTTATAAAGTTTGATCGTTCCTTCAATGGAATCATACTCTGTATTGATCTTCGGGAAGTACAGGATACCTTTTAAATTAAACGGATAATCCATATTCAGATGTATCCAGAATAACGGTTCCTTATAATCCATAAATACCTTGCGGTAGAATTCCTTGTATTCATCATCTGTACATTCATTCGGATGCTTCATCCAGAGCGGATTAATATCACTGATGGAAACCGGACGTTTATTGATCTTTACTTTATCCTTTGCAGGAGAAATTTCAACAACTTCCTTTTCACCTTTATCATTTTCTTTTTCTTCTGTCTTTGCTTCCTCATGAATATGTTCAACAACTACATCATCGTCTCTTAACTCAGATTCATCAATTGTCTCATATTCCTGAGGTGCATTTGCTTTGGAAAGGTAAATATGAACCGGCATGAAGGAACAGTATTTCTCAAGAATCTCACGCATACGGTACTCGTTTGCAAATTCCAGGCAGTCTTCATTCAGGAACAGGGTGATTTCTGTACCAATCGTATTCTTGTTACCTTCCTGGATATCATATTCTGTTCCACCATCGCAGGACCAGTGTACAGGCTGTGCACCTTCTGTATAGGAAAGTGTATCAATATGCACTTCATCCGCCACCATAAATGCAGAATAAAATCCAAGTCCAAAATGACCGATCATCTGATCATCTGTAGTTTTGTCTTTATATTTCTCAAGAAACTGAGTTGCACCTGAAAAAGCAATCTGGGTAATGTATTTCTCTACTTCATCAGCAGTCATGCCAATACCATTATCGATGAATTTCAGAGTTTTCTCATCGGGATTAACAATTACCTGAATCTCCGGTTTGTATCCTTCCGGAAAAGTATATTCTCCCATTACTTCCAGTTTTTTCAGTTTAGTGATCGCATCACATCCGTTGGAGACCAGCTCTCTTACAAAAATATCATGATCGGAATATAACCATTTCTTGATGATTGGGAAAATATTTTCACTGTTAATTGATAAATTTCCATGTTTTACAGCCATGCTGTCCACACTCCTTTTTGTTTTTAATCATTTGCCGCAACTTTATCTGTCAATATACTGCATTCTTATCTGCTCTGCCTCCGAAGCCAAAACTATCCTCTCCTGTTTATCCTTTGAAATAGCTTTTGACTCCTGTAAGTTGCTTCTCTGAAAGATATAGTAATACCATTTATTCCAAAAGTCAAGAAAAAATTAGCACTCACCAAAAATGAGTGCTAATAATTTTATATTTTACATATTCCCCTGTATTTTTTCTTCAGATAACTCTTATTTCTTTCGTCTTTTGTATACCACAACTCCCACAATACATCCTGCTGCAATCGCCAGAATAATCACAAACGGTGTGATATTAGTCGTATCTCCTGTCTTTACCGCTGATTTCGCAGTTGCTCCATTCGGCTGTGGAGTCGGAGTTGCAGTTACAGTCTGCGCCTGTGTAATACTGAAATTCACCTGTTTAGTATCCTGCTCCCCTGTATTCTTCCATTCACTTCCATTATACTTCTGACGGTCAAATGTAACTGTCAATGTGTAGGTTCCGGCCTTCGTAATTCCAAATGCAGCAGTATAAGGTGCACTGCTCCAGCTATTTGTATTGATCACTTTCCAGTTATACGGTACATAGCGGACATCTCCCTTTCCCGGACTTTCATTGTCCATACCCGCTCCGACTGCTGTAAATGTAATCTTTGACTGTGTTGTGTATCCATCTGAACTGATTCCTGTAATCTTATTATCTGTCGGATCTGCAATTTTCGCCTTGCGGGCAGCTTTAACCGTAAACTGAACTTTCACTTCTGCACTGATCTGCTGTTTATTATCAATCACAACTGACTCTGTATAGGAGCCGGCCTTTAAACCCTCCTTCGGGCGGATTTTAAATGTACAGCTCTCCCCCGGTGCAAGCTCTGTGGCTGAAAGTTTCCCGATTTTAAAGTTTTTACCTGACGGTGCATTTAAAGTTACATTTGTATTCCCCTCATTCGTCACTGTAACTTTCTGCGCTTCCGGTGCCTCACTATATCCTTCTTTTGCTTTTCCAAAATTCAGTTCTTCCGGTGTTACGGATAATTTATAAATCTTTTTCACTTCCGAAACAGTCGCAGAAGCTTTGATTGTTGTCAATACATCCTCCTGTCCTTCCGAACTGGTCTGGGCTATCTGAATACTGTCCAGGTAATTGCCGACTTTCAGACCGTTCACCGGTACTGCTGTAAATGCAGCAGAATCTCCCGGCTCCAGCACTGATGCCGAAAGTTCCCCAATATCAAAATACTCTGCATATGGCTGCATCAGCGAAACAGTTGTATTTCCTGTATTGGTAAGTGTAATGGTCGTCGCCTCAGGAGTATCATAACCTTCCTTCAGATCATCATAACTGAAAGATTCCGGATCTGCCTGAACTGCTGTGATCTGTTCCTGTTCTGCCTCTTTTACAGATACTTCCGCCGTTACCTGCACTGCTACTTCCGAATCCTCTTCACTTTCAAATATCAGGGTATCACTGTAATCACCCTTCGTCAGACCGGTTTTTGGCTGTACCATGAACATAAGAGAATCACCTTTTGCAATCTGTATTCCTGATACAGCTTCACTTCCATCTTCGTTCATCACCTCAAAATAATCTGATTTCGGTATCTTTAAAGTGACAGTTCCATCCCCTGTATTTGTTACGGTTACGGACAGTGTCTCATTGGCCTGTGTATAATTTTCTTCGATATCGCTGAAATTAAGACTTCCTGTATTTACATCAAGAGACTGTGCCTCAAGAGATGCATCTGCATTGTCACCTGCCGATGGAGCCTCGCTGTCATCCGGCGTCTCTGTCGGTTCTGCAGAAGGCTCATCCGAAGGCTTCAGATCTTCGTCATCTGATGAATCATCCTCACCTTCAACTGCGATCTTCGCTTCAAAAGAAACCTCAATACCTTCTTCCGTCCGGTATGTGATCATATCATCATATTCACCCGGTTCCAGCCCTTCCCTCGGCTGTATCCATACGCTTACAGATTCACCTGCACTCAGCGGTTCTGTAATATCCTGAACCATAAAATGTTCCGGACTGATCTCCTGAAAATTCAAGTTCTCATTTCCGGTGTTCGTAATCTGCACATACTGTGCTTCCACATCCTCAAGATCACTCTTTACTGTTCCAAAATCACAAATCTGATCTTCGCTGTCCTCTACAGTGGCAGTCGCTTCGTAAGTCTTTTGATCTTTCTCTGATCCATCTGTCTGCACATTTCCGTTCTCATCCACCTGCAGCTGATCTTCTGTATAAATTTTCATCTGGGAATCATCAGTACCTTCTGTTGTTTCCTCCGGCTGACCTTTTGTGTTCTGAGAGTCATCTTCCTGTTCATTCCCTGCATTCTGCTGTACATCTTCTGTTCTATCTACATCCTGATTTTCAGAATCCTGACTGCCTTCTGCATTATCTGCTGTTTCTTCCAGCTGTGCCTCCTCTGTTCCATCTGCCGTTTCTTCCAACTGTGCATTCTCTGTTCCATCTGCCGTTTCTGTCTGCTGTGTATCCTCTGCTTCCTGTTCCACTGCTTTCGCCTCTTCTTCAGTTGCAGCTACCTCTAACGTCTTTGCAGTAAGAATACCTGTCAGTCCGCTTCCATCTACAGGGGTCAGATCAAGCACCAGTCTGCATCCCAGATCATCCTGAGTGATCGTATAGGTCTTCTCAGTACCTACCTGTGTTAACTCCTTCTCCCCTGTCTGTCTTGACCAGGAAAAAGTGAAATCTTCATCTGTAACCTCTTCCGGTGTAACCTTTGCATAATCTGCACTCACTACTACGCCTACAGCTGCCAGTCCCTTAATCTTAAGCTTACCGCCCAATTCTCCTGACGGAGCTGCCGCAAAAACCATGGATGGAATCATTGAAATAACCATCATCACAGTCATTACAACTGCAAGAAATCTCTTTCTCTCCATCTGTAGTCCTCCTTTTCATTTATAATAAGATTTGTAATTATTCAGCAGCCGCTCTGAAGGTACTGAATAATTACAGTTCTGTGATGCTTCTGTGTCTGTCTGCCCTTTTCATTCCCATCACAGACCACAACATCGTTTTTCTCTGTATAAAAGCATTATAGCATCACATTTTCCGGAAATGTAATCTGTATTTTCTCCCTTAAAACAACTTCAGCCCCTGAGTATCAGAGTTCAATTTTCTCCAATATTCAGGGACCGAACTGTGTTTTACAGTTATTTCTCCGATATATCACGTGATATCCATAATTTGACCGAACAGTTTTTATCCTTCTACTATCAGATATTTTCCATCCGGCAGAGCAAATACTTCACTTGCATCTTCCAGTTCTTCATCTGACATTCCTTCCACATCAGCGCCTGACTCTTCCAGATATTCTCTCACTTCTTCAATAGAATCCACAACCTGCGCCATGCAATCCTCAAGGAATGCTTCCGCTGCTTCATATGATTCTGCTACCGCCTGTGGAAAAAGCTGCTCCTGATTTTCAAGAAACGTATTAATACATTCTTCTGTAAACAATTTAAATAACCTCCTCAATCTTTCCCTTTGCCCGGATCAGCTTCTCAAGGACCGGTTCAACCTGTTTTGTCATATAGGACGTAGCTGCCCGTACCCCCTCCTTGGAATGCTCCATGGCAAAGCCATATTTTACCGCTTTAAGCATCTCTATATCATTATATTCGTCTCCGAACGCAATACATTCTTCCGGCGAAATATGATATCTTTTCTGATATTCTCTGATTCCTTTTGCCTTGTTTGTTCCAAAAGGAATAAAATCGATCCACTCATTTCCCGAAGTGACAACAACACATTCTTTTCCAAATCTGTCCATCCAGTATTTCACAGATTCTTCTGTAAGGCCGGCCGGTTCAAACACAGCCAGCTTCATGATAGGAGCCGTCATCTCTTCCATACTGTTTACAAATCTGCATTCATTTTTTACTTCATATAACATATGGTCATGAAATCTCTTTGTCTTCGGCATCAGGTAGTGGTAATCCTTTGCAGAACAGGTAAACTCGGCATCCTTCTTTTCCAGGATTGCAGAAATAATCTCCCCTGCCAGCTTTCTGTCAAAAGAATCCTGATACAGTACCTCTCCATGATCCACTGCCAGTGCACCATTCTCCGAAATATAGGAAATCTCTGAAGCAACAGGCGCAAACAGCTTTGTCATATTCGGATATTGCCTTCCACTGGCTGCTACAAACATAATCCCCAGTTCCTCTAACTGCCTGATCAGCGAAAAAATTTCTTCAGGCAGAGACTGTGCCTTATGTAAAAGTAACGTCCCATCCAGATCACTTGCAACCAACCTAATCATTTCCATGTTCCTCGCAAATTTTTACCAGATCTGTCGGTTTCTCAGCGACAAGATCTGCTCCATTCTCATTCAGTTCTTTTCGGTCACGAAAGCCCCATAGCGCACCTACTGTATACATTCCTGCTGCTCTACCGGTCTTCATATCTGTACTTGTATCTCCCACATACATACATTCTTCCGGTTTTACACCAAATTTCTCCGCAACCATAAGCGGACCATCAGGTGCCGGTTTCCTGCGGATTGCTTCACTCTGACCAACTACCATATCAAATTCCCCGTCAAAAAGCTGCGCAATTACTTTCACAGCTGCAGGATGAGGTTTATTTGAACAAACTGCCAGCTTCATTCCATGTTCCTTCAATTTCTTTAAGGTTTCCGGAATTCCCTTATAGGGAACTACTTTATACATCGGATCTGCTTCAAACATTTCCCGGTAAAGCTTCTGTCCCTCATCATAATGCGCAAGTTCCGGATCCCCCGCATCCTTAAGTGCGCGGCGGATCAGCATATTTGCCCCTTCTCCGCTGTAATATCTGAAATTATCCACCGGAAGTGTTTTCAACCCGAATTTTTCCATAATAATATTAGTCACATAAGCCATGGAATCCAGCGTATCAGCCAGTGTTCCATCCAAATCAAATATACATGCTTTAATCATCTTTTGTCATCCTCTTAAGTTAATTCCTGATTTCTTCATTTCATAAAATAATCTGGCAACCGGGAGTCCTACCACATTATTGTAATCTCCGCTGATCCCCTTTACATAAATTCCGAAAAGTCCCTGGATGCCATAGCTTCCAGCCTTATCCATAGGCTCTCCTGTAGCAACATACTCTCTGATCTCCTCATCTGAAACCGGATAAAACGTCACATCTGTACTTTCATAAAAAGTATGTTCTGTCCAGACTTTTTCTTTCTTTTCCCATACAGAAACGCCGGTATATACCTGATGAGTATTTGCCTGAAGTTTCTTTAATGTATTCACTGCATCCTCTGTATCATGAGGTTTGCCAAGGATCACATTCTCAAACACTACCACTGTGTCAGATCCGATCACAATTGTTCCGTCGGCACTATCTTTCATAGTACGGATAACAGAAGCTGCTTTATCCGAAGCCAGCTGTTTTACTGCCTCTCCCGGATTGTCTGAGATACGATTCTCATCACCTGATGCAGGCAGCACTTCAAAATCCACGCCAGCCCGTTCCAACAGTTCTTTTCGTCTGGGTGAAGCAGATGCCAAAATAATTTTTCTCATAATAACCTCTTCTTTCCTGTCATAGTATACCTTGTATCTTTTTGGTATGCAACTGCTTTCATTAACTCTTTCCATAAAATTTCGCTTTTCTTTTTATCTGAAAAGTATTAAAATAACAATAACCTATAGCTGAATAAAATGGTGTCAGGAGTAAAAGATATTTTTATCCTGACTCGCTGTCAAAAATAGGAGAATATCAGAAAGGAGTTTATGATTATCATGGCTAAAATTAATAAATACTGGGGATATGTTGCAATAGGTGCCCTTACAGCAGCTGCTGCCGGTGCTGTAGCTGCCCTTATTGCCAAAAAAGGATCCTGTAAAGAGGATTTTGATTTTGAAGATGACTTTGATGATTTCGATCTGACTGATGAAAAGGAAACTGCTAAGGAAGATCAGGAACCTGCCGAAGATTTCCAGTCCTGGGAACATACAGGCGAACAGTCTGCAACAGATGACACCGAAAGCGAAGAAGCTGAAGAAGCTGCTGATACAGACGATTCTGAGAAGTCTTCCGATAAAGCTGCTGAAGTTGAGATTAAAGATGCAGAAGAGGAAGAAGATGCCGATGAACCCGAGAATTTTGAAGAGACTATGGACGCTGCATCTGAATCTGAAGAATAAACGTTACCGTTCACAGTAACGTAACCAAAAAGGAATGTTACTTCACGATTATACAATCGTAGAAGCAACATTCCCTTTTTATTCTGATTATATTACTATTTCAGTCTCATTATGCTTTCGGAAGTTTAAATGAGCTCTTCAGAGACACGATACGGTTGAATACCGGTGCACCCTCTTTAGAATCATGGATATCTGCACAGAAAAATCCTGTTCTTACGAATTGGAAGCTGTCATAGCCTTTTGCTTCCATAAGTGCTGGTTCTACATATGCAGTAACTTTTGTCAGAGAGTTCGGATTTACATTCAGAGAACCATCTTCTTTGTTGTATACACCCTTCTCCTCGTCTACGATATTCTCATAGAGACGTACTTCTGCTTTTCCTGCCTGACTTGCTTCTACCCAGTGAATGGTTCCTTTTACTTTTCTGCCATCCGGCGCATTGCCACCCTTTGTTGCAGGATCATAAGTACAGTGTACAACACGTACAGTTCCATCTTCATCAGCTTCATATCCTGTACAGGTTACAAAATATGCGTTCATAAGACGAACCTCTGTGCCCGGGAACATTCTCTTATATTTCTTAGGCGGATCTACCATGAAGTCTTCTCTCTCAATATAGAGTTCTCTGCCAAACGGTATTTTACGGGTTCCCAGTTTTTCATTCTCCATATTATTCGGAGCTTCCAGATATTCCACTTCGCCTTCCGGATAATTATCGATCACAAGCTTGATCGGATCAAGAACAGCCATCAGACGGGGACGTTTCAGTTTCAGATCCTCACGGATGCAGTATTCAAGCATTGCATAGTCAACAGAGCTGTTTGCTTTGGATACACCACAGAGTTCTACAAACATTTTGATGGATTCCGGTGTAAATCCACGGCGGCGCAGTGCTGCGATGGAAACCAGACGCGGATCATCCCATCCGTCTACGATGCCTTCCTCTACCAATTTCTTGATATAACGTTTACCTGTAACTACATTTGTCAGATACAGTTTTGCAAACTCAATCTGCTTCGGCGGCTGTGGGTATTCCAATTCTTTTACAACCCAGTCATACAGTGGTCTGTGATCCTCAAACTCCAGAGTACAGATGGAATGTGTGATTCCCTCAATCGCATCCTCGATGGGATGGGCGAAATCATACATTGGATAGATGCACCATGTATCACCTGTTCTGTGGTGAGTCATATGAGCAACACGGTAGATAACCGGGTCGCGCATATTCATGTTCGGAGATGCCATATCGATCTTGGCACGAAGCACTTTCTCTCCGTCTGCATATTTGCCTTCTTTCATCTCTTCAAAAAGCTGCAGGTTCTCTTCTACACTTCTGTTTCTGTATGGACTTTCTTTACCCGGCTCTGTAAGAGTTCCACGATATTCACGGATCTGATCTGCTGTCAGGTCACATACATAGGCTTTGCCTTTCTGGATCAGCTTTACAGCAGCTTCATACATCTGTCCGAAATAGTCAGATGCAAAAAACAGTCTGTCTTCCCAGTCTGCACCAAGCCATTTGATATCTGCCTTGATGGATTCTACAAACTCACTCTTTTCTTTGGTCGGGTTTGTATCATCAAAACGCATGTTGAACTTGCCGTTATATTCCTGTGCAAGACCATAGTTTAAAAGAATAGATTTCGCATGACCGATATGAAGATATCCATTCGGTTCCGGCGGGAAACGCGTATGCACGGTGTCATAAACACCCTCTGCTAAATCTTTATCAATGATATTCTCAATAAAATTTTTGGAAACTGTTTCGTTCTCCATCTTTTTCCCTCCTGTTGTCGTATTTTATACTGTTTTTTCACACATCTATATATAAAAAATACAACTGAATATTTTTTATGTCGAATGAATTTATATTATCATTGGAAATTCCATCTGTCAACCGTTTACACAACAGTGACAGGCCTTATATTTCTCAGACGTTACTGTTCACTCCGTTCACAGTAATGTAGCCAAAATTCATTCCAGTTTGCCTGCGGCAATGGAATTTTGGCTTGTATGTCTCGGGATTTTGGCATATTCATGCCAAAACACCTCGCGGGACAGTGGTGTGTGAACAGTAACTCTCAGACTCATCTGCACTCTCTTTCAGCAGCTCATATCCTTGACTAACATCTTGCAAAATATTATAATTATATCAACATATCAAGGAGGTGCGGCAATATGAGTAATGCACTACCAATTGAAGATTTAAGTAAAACTTACCTGGAACATTCTATGGTTATCAATAACTTTGTTATCAAGATCGGCAGCCAAATCAAAGACAGCTTATGTCGTGTCTTTGGTGACGGTGTTCAGTATGAATGGCGTGAAAATGATGATAAAGTAATCATTCCTGACGTATCAATCATCTGTAACCTGAGAGACCGTAAGAACATTTCTTTCACTGGCATTCCCCGCTTTGTGATGGAAGTTTTGTCCAATGCCACAGAAGAATATGATCGACATGAAAAGATGGATATTTATTGCAAGGTCGGTGTCTCTGAGTATTGGATCGTTGACTGGAGAAAAAAATCTGTAGAGATTTATCTCTTCGATTTCAAAGAAGATGGCACTGGTTATCCGTATCTTTATAAGACTGTCACAGCCCAGAATAAAGAAGATTTACATCTGGTTATGTTTCCGAATTTGAAGATAACCTTTGACGAGCTGTTCGACATTGGTGAATATTAACGAAAAATAAGGCATAAACCAAGGAGATAGTTTACTCTTTTTTATTTGTTTCAGAATGTTTCAGAATCACTTGCATATTGATTTCCTGATCTGCATATGCTATAATGCCAGTAGGCGAAAAGAAATAGCAAGTCCATGTAGACAAAAAGAATGAAGCCCTCAGTAGTGCGAATACTGGGGGCTTCTTCTTATTTTTTATGGCAGACAAGAAACTGCCAGGTTAGTGTTGCCCTACTTATCTCCGTCTAACCATTTGCAAACATAATAGGCGGCTATGCTTGCCATAAAGGAGACAAGAAAAGAAATAGCAAGATTCTCCATATAGGCTTCATCTCCTCCCGTTGCCGGGTATCGGTTGGACAACACTGTAAGTATAACATATCTCTTGTCATTCTGGAAGTACAAACAGTTCTTAGAAGTATATCAAAACTTCTGTTCTGATTACTTTTGAGTTACTGAAGTTCAAGAAATCCTTTATTTTTAAGCAATAAAAAAAGCTGATGACGGGAATTGAACCCGTGACCCCTTCCTTACCAAGGAAGTGCTCTACCTCTGAGCCACATCAGCATTGTGTCGGATTTACCGCTCACATTTAAATATACTATCAGAACTTGTTTGTATTGTCAATCCCTATTTTTAACTTTTTGATTTTTATTTTTGGGTTTTATACAGATATCTTTCTATTTTTGATATTGCTCCAACTGCTCTCTGATCTTGATTCGGATACGCTGTAATGCATTATCTATGGATTTGGGTGTTTTTCCCATGATCCGGGCAATCTCTCCGTATCCGTTTCCTGCCAGATAATATTCAAGAACCTGGTTCTCCATTGGACTTAACGTTGCTGTTATCTCCTGCTCCAGATCCTGGACATTCTCCTGGTCAATAATGATAGACTCCGGGTTCTCTCCCCAGTTATCTCCAAGATGTTCTTCATTTTCCCCATCCTGTTCGCTGAGGGAAATATAGGAATTCAGTGGCTGGTGCTTCTGCCTGTTGGAACTCTGGATGGCGTTGTAGATCTGTCTGTCCACACATATACTGGCAAAGGTCTGAAATGCAGCATCTCTGTCCGGCTGGTAATCGCGGACTGCCTTAAACAGTCCGATCATACCTTCCTGTATCAAATCATCGTTCTCCCCGCCTATCAGGAACATGGTCCTTGCTTTCTTGCGGACCATGTTCTTGTATTTTTCCATCAGATAGTCGAGGATTTCTGATTCCCCGTTTTTGAAACGGGAAATTAATTCTTCATCTTTAATTCCGTCATACTGTTTCATCAATTTAACCCTTCCGTTTTTCTGAAAATCTCTATCATTCGCCCAGAGGGCTTCTTATAACATAACAATATTGTGGAATAATTTTCTGCTGCAAAAATTCCTCTTAATAATCGCTGCACATCCTCACGAAGCCTTTATCTCAGTCTGAGATAAACTTACTTCTTCTGCAGTCTCTGACGTACAATCTCATATCCAAGTACTCCGGCTGCCACAGATGCATTGAGGGAATCAATGTCACCCTTCATAGGAATAGATGCCACGAAATCACACTTCTCACGGATCAGTCTGCTTACACCTTCACCTTCATTGCCGATCACTACGCCGATCGGACCTGTCAGGTTAAGATTGTACATGGTTTCACCGCCCATATCTGCACATACAAACCACATGCCCTGTTCTTTCAGTTCATCGATGGTATGTCCCAGATTGGTAACTTTTGCAACAGGTGTATAGTTTAATGCACCTGCTGAAGTCTTGGCAACTGTGGAAGTCAGGCCAACTGCTCTTCTCTTGGGAATAATCACCCCATGTGCACCTGCAAGGTTTGCTGTACGGATGATTGCACCAAGATTATGAGGATCCTCAATATTATCCAGGATAAAGATAAAGGGATCTTCTCCTTTTTCCTTTGCCTTCGCAAGAATATCTTCTACACTTGCATATTCATAGGCTGCCACCTGAGCGATCACGCCCTGATGTGCGCCTGTCTCGCTTAACTGATCCAGACGTTCTTTTGCCACATAATTAATAATCGTATCTTTTTTTCTTGCCTCTCTGGCAATAGTGCGGACCGGTCCGTCCTGGCATCCGTCCAGGATAAAAAGCTTATCTACACATTTGCCGGAACGAAACGCTTCCAGAACCGCATTGCGTCCTTCTATCTGTTCACTCATATCTTATCCTCTCCGATCCCTGCACGGACCAGTTCTATGATCCTGCTGAAATCATCTTTTAAATATAAATAGCCCATCAGAGCTTCAAACCCTGTTGCCCTGCGGTAGTCTGCCATAGTTGCATGTTTGGCCATTGTAGGAGAATGAGCATTCCTTCCTCTTCTGTAAACGCTGTGTTCCTCCTCTGTGAGCATGGGTTCAATCACTTCCATCATGGAAGACTGGGTTCCTGCCTTAACCAGACTGCTGGCTTTTCTGTGAAGCTGGTTCACCGGACAATTGCCTTTTTTTACAAGGATCGTGCGGATTACCAGTTCATAGACGCCATCTCCGATATACGCCAATGTCAGCGGAGAATAGGTTCGCAAGTCTTTATCTTCCAAATGAAACAACTGATGAAGCATGCCTTTCAAACTACTCAAATTCTCTTCATTAAGTCCGTTTGTTTCACTCATATCATTTAAGCTCGTTTCCATTTTACTCCCTCGCGGGTATCCTTAAGGATGATTCCCTTAGCCAGAAGCTCATCTCTGATCTCATCTGCTCTTGCGAAATTCTTTGCTTTTCTTGCTTCCTGACGCTCTGCGATCAGGTCTTCGATTTCTTTATCAAGGATTTCTTCTGTTTTCACAGCCTTCAGACCAAGTACATCGCATAATTTCACCATTGTGTCAAGAAGTGCTCCTGCAAATTCTGCGGAACTTGCCTCTGATACATTTGTATTTGCAAATTTAACCAGTTCAAAAATTGCTGCCAGTGCATCTGCTGTGTTGAAATCATCATCCATAGCTTCTTCAAATTTCTTTACGAATTCCTGTGCCTGTGCAAGCAGTTCTTTCTCTGCATCTGTTGCAGTTTCTGTCTGTGCTGCTGCTTTTCTGTCCTTTAAGTTTGCTGCTGCATCTGTGATACGTTCTAATGCATTCTTTGCAGCTTCCATCAGATCTGCGCTGAAATTCAGCGGACTTCTGTAATGTGCGTTCAGCATGAAGAAACGAAGCACCTGCAGGTCATACTGTTCACTGATTTCACGAACAGTACGGAAGTTTCCAAGAGACTTGGACATTTTTCTGTTATCAATATTTAAGAATGCATTGTGCATCCAGTATTTTGCAAAGATTTTGTCGTTGCAGCATTCACTCTGTGCAATCTCGTTCTCATGGTGAGGAAAGATCAGGTCTTCTCCGCCTGCATGGATATCAATCTCATCACCAAGGTATTTTTTCGCCATAACAGAACACTCAATATGCCATCCCGGACGTCCGTCACACCATGGTGAAGGCCAGGATGGTTCTCCCTCTTTCTTCGGTTTCCAGAGAACAAAATCCAGTGGATCTTCTTTCTGGTCTTCACCGGATACCTGCAGAGAACGGAAGCCGGACTGCAGATCATCCAGGTTCTTGTGCGAAAGTTTGCCATATTCTTTGAACTTCTTAACTCTGAAATAAACAGTACCGTCTGCTGCCGGATAAGCATATCCCTTATCAACCAGAGTCTGGATCATACTGATCATTCCGTCGATTTCCTGTGTTGCCTGTGGATTGGTTGTGGCAGGTTTTACATTCATGCCATCCATATCTTTCTTACACTCTGCAATATAACGCTCGGAAATTTCCTGTGCGCTTACGCCCTCTTCGATTGCTTTCTTGATGATCTTGTCATCTACGTCTGTAAAATTGGAAACATAGTTTACTTCATAGCCTTTGTATTCCATATATCGGCGTACGGTATCGAAGATGATCATCGGACGTGCATTTCCGATATGAATCAGGTTGTATACAGTCGGACCGCAGACATACATACGAACTTTTCCCTCTTCGAGAGGTACGAATTCTTCTTTTCTACGTGTCAGTGTGTTAAAAAGTTTCATGTTCTATTCCTCCAGTTTTCTCTATCATTAACTCTCTTTTCTTTCATTAAGAAGACAGATTGCCTGAGACGCAATTCCTTCTTCTCTTCCCGTAAATCCCAGTTTTTCCTCTGTAGTGGCCTTAATGTTCAGCTGAGACTCATTGATTCCCATTGCTTTCGCCATATTGGCTCTCATCTGTGGAATATGAGGTGCCATCTTTGGTTTCTGTGCAATAATCGTTGCATCTATATTTCCGATCTCATAATGGTGCTCTCTCAAAAGCTTCGTCACATGTTCCAGCAGCAGAATACTGGAAATTCCTTTATATGCAGGGTCTGTATCCGGAAAATGTTTTCCGATATCGCCCAGTGCAGCAGCTCCCAGAAGTGCATCCATAACTGCATGGATCAGTACATCTGCATCTGAATGTCCCAGGAGACCTTTTTCCCAGTCTATCTTCACACCCCCCAAGATCAGATCTCTGTCTTCGGTCAGTCTGTGTACATCATATCCCATTCCAACACGCATAATCATTCTCCTCTTATATCCAGCATCTTGCTGATTCTCAATAAGCTTAACCGTCTCCTTGTATAAGGAGCAAGTCTGAGGCTTGGCAAAACAGCCGATTCATCGAGTCCGATATCATAAACGGTTTTCGCGCATCCGGCTTTCTCCAGCAAACGGAACATAGTCTGTTCACTGGGAAGCTCATCAATAATCTCCTCTATCCCGTTCAGGCATTTTTCCAGATGCTGGGGTGAAATAGTTTCTAACAATTCCGGCTCGTTTTCTTTTCTTATTTCTTCCAGAAGTCCTTTTTTTCCAAAAGTTTCTTTCAGAAGCTCCTCGTCTTCATTCTCATAGGGTTTTGCGTGACATCTTCCCTGTGTGATGGCTGCAGCGATACGCTTGTATTCTTCCAGTACAAGAAGTGCTGCTACAGAAACCTTCTCTCCATGGAGTGCATCCAGCGGACCATTGATCACTTCCATATCCCACAGATGTGTGACCTGGTGCTCTGCACAGGACGCAGGCCTTGAATTACCAATCATCTGCATTGCAAGTCCGGAAAGAATCAATGCATACATAAGCTGTTCGCATTCATCTTCCTCTCCCTCTGTAATATCCTGAATCGAAGATTTCACAGTTTTTAACGCTTTCTCTTCCAGCTTTACAGTTTCGCGGCAAAAATACTCTCCGGTGACCAGGTTCGCGATCTTCCAGTCTGCAAGACAGATGTATTTCGCCATCAGGTCTGAAATCCCGGCTGCAGTCAGGCGCTGTGGTGCTTTTGAAAAAATATCTGTATCTGCATATACACAGATTGGAGCTACTGAAGGCACAGTCTTCTTTACTCCATCCAGGGTCATTGCTGCTACTGTTGTTACAAATCCATCTCCACTTGCTGCGGTAGGCACTGAAATGAAAGGTACTTTGTAATTATGTGCAATATAACGGCTGATATCATGGATCGTGCCTGCTCCTACTGCAAGGATCAGGTCAATGTCCTCTTCCATGTTGTTCTCCACAATTTTTATTGCATGCCGGTCTGCCTGAAGTCCCTCTGCATCCAGAACAAGTACCTGGCACCTGTCATAGATATCCTCCATAAGTTCCTCTGTTGCCGCATAGATATTGGTATCGCAGATGACCAGCGGGGATATGTACTCTCTGAGCATTCCCTCTGACATCTCTTCTTCAAGCTTCTCTACAGCTCCGGCTTCTATCAAAATCTCTTTCACTGCAATCTGGTGTTCCCTGCCGCAGCTGCAAGGTCGGGCAAAATCGTCCGCATCAACTCGCATTTAAATTCTTCCTCCTGACTTTCCTGAATCAAGCGGATAAAATCATCCGTTTGACTATCTGCTCATAATTGAATAATTGTTTCACAGCCTGATTCGGTTAAACTTTTTTCTATAGGCATAGTTCGTTGGTATTATACATGATTTTCCTATAAAAATCAATCATTCCGCGCAGGTCTGGCGGCTACAGGTTCAAATAATTATATACAATCTTTGAAATCTTCTGTATATTCGTCACCGCCGTTTCCTCCGGACAGCCTTCTGACATAATACACAGAATGTATGTTGTCTTTTCGCCATAGACAATTGCGATATCGTGCTGATCCTGATCTGTCTCACCGGTCTTGTTGGCAGATTTTATTCCATCCGGAAGTCCCTGGGGGATTTTCCAGGTGTTTTCCTGATTTGACAGAAGATTTAACATTTCTTCTGATGCATCTTTGCTGACACATTCCCCCTTGTAGATTTTTTCAAGCAGAGTGCCGCAATCTTTTACAGAAGTCATGTTTCTGCCACCCAGACTCTCCTGTGCGGATGCTGCAGGATGGAGGGTGTGCTGCACACTTGTCTCTGTATAGCCCTCTTTTTCCAGATATTTGTTAATATCCTCCGCACCTTTTTTGAAATCAAGGGAATCTGTCTGAAGCTTCACCAGTTCATTGCAGGATTCATTGTCACTGACTGTGATCATATTCCACAGCAGGTCATTTAATTTTACATCTACAGTTTTTGTATCTGCAGTATTTAATTTCTTTGCCTCATCTGCCTTTACCTGCTCCATGTCCTCATAGGTCTTTGCCATTACAAAGGCTTTGATCAGACTTGCAGAATAAAGGGAAGTATCATTGATCAGGATTTCCTTTTCTTCATTAAGGTCTTTCACATAAACACTCCAGGTTCCCTGATATCCGGACAGCATCTTCTCAAGCTGAGGCTTCAGATTATCTATCCCAAGATCATCCATATTCACGATCTTTCCCGTATCATCCACAATAAAACCATCATCCGTCACTGTGCTTTCCTGAAGCAGGGCGCCATTTGTACCGCCAAAATAATAGCTCCCGTCAAAATTCATCTCATAACAGTCCATCTCAAGCGAATGGATGCCAGGTTCTGTTACCAGTCTGCCATTTTCATCAAAATAATAATATCCATTCAGAGTAATCCCGTCTATTGCCAGATTGTCAATATACCTTACCTGCGGTGCTGCTGACAGACGCCCCAGATTGTTCACAAAGTAATATCCGTCAAATTTCTCTGCCTCCTGGGCATTCTGTGTATCAGCTTCCTCATCTGTCTTATCCCCAAACACTGCAACACCTTTCAGATGCTCCATATGAGGACTGCAGGCTTTGAATTTCCCATCTGTATCATGATAATAATATCCGTCAAATACAGTTCCGTCTATTTCATAATTCTGAAAATAATGGATCTCCGCCTGGGTACTTCCGGCACCGTTCACATCCAGACAGTAAAATCCGTCACTCTTCATCATATATTTCCCGCTTCCATCTCCCATTGGCTGAATCTGTGCCTGCCCGGTGACAGATGCAAGGCTCTGCTGTGCAGCCATAACAGGAACCGCCAAAGCCAGTGCCATGGAAATGGCTCCGGCCAGACTTCCGGCTATGATATAACTTTTAATATAATATTTCGCTGTTTGTCTATTTTTTCTCATGCAAAACTCCTTTTACGGTTTCTTTTCACATCCCATTCACAGTAAGCAAAGTATATATTGTTTTATTCAGGATATCAAGATTTTTATCTCTTTTCCAGCAAAGACCAGGATTCCAGTATTACAACTCAGTCCTTTTCTCTGGTCCTGTTCCAGAAGCTTCCCAGCTGTTCTTCCACAGTATTTAAAGTACAGTTTCCCCTGTCAGACCATTCAGCAGGAAACAGATTCCTGTAATCTCCCCCTGCAAATCTCTCGTCCAGCAGAAGTATGATGCCTGTGTCCTCCTGAGTTCTGATCACACGCCCGGCTGACTGCAGCACCTTATTCATCCCCGGATATCTGTATGCATAATCAAATCCGTTCACACCTTTTTTATCATAATACTGTCTGAGGATTTCCCTTTCTGTTCCGATCTGAGGAAGACCGGTTCCTATAATGATCGCTCCGATCAGCTTCTCTCCCATCAAGTCAATCCCCTCTGAAAAAATCCCGCCCATTACGCAAAATCCCACCAGTGTTCCCTCTGATGCAGAAAATTCCTCCAGAAATTCCTCTTTCTCCCTCTCATTCATTCCCGATGTCTGCGAAATACAGCGAACCCATTCTGCCGAAAACTCATTCTCATACACCTCCAGAACATCCTCCATAAATTTATAAGAAGGAAAGAATACCATATAATTTCCTTTTCTTGTCCATACAGTTCTGGCAATGTAAGATGCAATCCTGTGATATTCCTCATATCCTCTTCTGGTATACCTGCTGCTCACATCCCGTCCTGTAAGAATGCACCTGTTCTCCTGCCGGAAAGGGGAGGTCACATAAATCCCATAGTCATCCTTTCTGGTGCTTAAAAGTGTACGGTAATAGTCCATGGGAAGCAGGGTCGCAGAAAAGAAAACCGCACTTTTTCCCTTTTCCAGACATCTGTGGATATTTGCTGCAGGATTTACACAGAAAAGCCGCAAAATCACCTTTCCCCTTTCTCCTATTTCTGTATAAACCACATAATTTTCATCCAGAAGTTCATCAATGTTCAGAAAATCTCTCACACAGAAGTAAAATTCCAGCAGCTGCTCCGGAAGTTCCTTTCCATGAAGCTCCTCCAGAAGCTTATCCATCTCCCCCATTACCTGAAGCATTCCCAGGGAAACTGCTCCGGGATTTGGCAGGATTTCGAATTCTGTACACTCCTTTTCCAGAGTTCGAAGCTGTCTGTTCACTTTTTCCAGTGCACGCACTAGACCTTTGCTGTAATCAACAGCCAGCTTCTTTGCCTCCAGTACATCTGCTCTGTCCACATAGGCACTATACATTTTCCTTCCTCTGTCCACCAGATTATGAGCCTCATCAATCAGAAAAATGTATTCTCCGGAAGTACCCTCCCCGAAAAATCTTTTCAGATAAACATTGGGATCAAATACATAATTATAATCACAGATCACAGCGTCCACCCAGACTGCCAGATCCAGGCACATTTCAAAGGGACACACCTGCCATTTCTTCGCATATTCCAGCAAAGTATCCCTGTCATAGCTATCCTGCGTAGTCCACAGTTCAAAAACAGCATCATTCACTCTGTCCAGATGTCCTCTCGCCCACAGACAGTTCTCAGGATTACATTCTGTTTTATCACAGAAGCACAGCTTTTCCTTCGCAGTAATGGTAATCACCTTAAATTTCAGTCCATGCGCCTTTAATATAGAGAAAGCTTCTTCAGCCACAGTCCTGGTAATGGTCTTTGCTGTAAGATAGAAAATATTTTCCCCCAGCCCTGCACCAACTGCTCTCACTGCAGGAAAGATCGTGGACATGGTCTTTCCTACTCCTGTTGGTGCCTGGACAAAAATCTGTCTTTCTGTGGATATCGTGTGATATACACCGGATACGATTTTTCGCTGTCCCTCACGATATTCAAAAGGAAACTCCAGATCACTCATGGACGCATTCCGTTCTTTTTTCCATGCAAGCTGGTATGCGATCCATTTATGATACCTGTCCAGAAGCTTCTGGTACCACAGTCCGAGTTCTTCCAGCGTATATTCCTCTCTGAAAAACTTAAGCTCCTCTGTGTCCAGATTCCCATATGTCATCTGCACTCCGATCTTCTCCGATTTTTGCTTCTGTGCGTAGATCCAGGCATAACACATTGCCTGTGCACGGTGAACCTCCACAGGCTTCTCCAACTGACTGACATCTGCATAAACACCCTTGATCTCATCGATCCAGCACTGTCCATCTTCTGTGAAGATTCCGTCAGCTCTGCCCTCTACCTGGATACCTACATCTTCATATTCTGTTTTATATTTAAGAGAAACCTCCGCTCTGTAATGGCTTCCCATCCTGCCCTGTATTTTTCTGTGCAGTCTGCTGCCCTTCTGCATTGCTTCTCTGTCAGAAGATCCTCCCCGATTGTCAAGATCCCCGCTTCTTAATATAAACTCCACCAGATTTCTGACGGAAATACGAACCACCGGCTTATCCATATGAAAACACCTCACGCAACAATAGCTATCAAATAGTTACCCAACATCGTCCGTTCATTATAGCACAGAATTCATCATCATGTAAAAACTCCTGAATTCAAGACAGAATCCTGCTTGCAGGATTCTCCGCCTACAACAGGTCGCTTCAGCGACATAATTCCGCTCCGTCGCAGTGCGATCCTGCCCGGAGGGCTTTTTTATGTTATAGGAACATTACGGAGTAATTTCCTATAATATAAAAAGCCGCCAGAAATCTCTATGCTGATTTCTGACGGTCCATTATTTTATTTATCCTATGATTGGTAAACATCATATCCACAAATTGCTCCGCTGTGAAGGAGCTCCTGCAATTCTCAATTAGATCTGGGTAATTACAAAGATATCATAAATAGCCTTTACCGCAGTCTCAAAATCTCTGTTCTCCACACCGATAATGATATTCAGCTCACTGGAACCCTGATCGATCATCTTCACATTTACATTTGCATGAGCAAGTGCTGAGAAGATTCTTCCTGCTGTACCTCTGGTGGATTTCATACCACGTCCTACAACAGCGATTAGCGCAAGATCAGATTCCATTTCTACGAAATCCGGCTGTACTGCGCGATGGATTCCTGCGATTACCTGCTGCTCTTTCTCTTCGAATTCATCCTGATGTACATATACAGTCATTGTATCGATTCCTGATGGAACATGCTCAAAACTGATTCCCTGATCTTCAAATACCTGAAGTACCTTACGTCCGAAACCAACCTCACTGTTCATCATTGATTTCTCAATATTGATAGAACAGAATCCCTTCTTACCTGCAATACCTGTGATTGTAAATTTCGGTTTCTTGCATGTACTCTCAACAATAAAAGTACCCTTGTCTTCCGGTCTGTTTGTGTTTTTGATGTTGATCGGAATTCCCTCTTTACGAACCGGGAAGATCGCATCTTCATGAAGAACGGTTGCACCCATATAAGAAAGCTCTCTGAGTTCTCTGTAGGTAATGCTCTCAATCACTTCCGGATTTTTAACAATACGTGGGTCTGTTACCAGGAAACCGGAAACATCTGTCCAGTTTTCATAAAGGTCTGCCTTAATAGCCTTTGCCACAAGAGAACCGGTTACATCAGAACCTCCTCTGGAGAAAGTTTTAACTTTTCCATCTTCACCAGCGCCATAAAATCCAGGGATAACGGCATGTTCACATTTTGCCAGCTTTTTGGACAGAAGTCTGTCTGTCTTCTCGGCATCCAGATTTCCGTTCTTATCAAAACGGATCACATCTGCTGCATCAACAAATTCATAACCCAGATATGCTGCCATCACCTTACCATTGAGAAATTCTCCTCTGGATGCTGCATAGTCTGTGCCTGCCTGTGCCTTGAAATCAGCTTCGATCTGAGCAAATTCATCTTCCAGAGAAAGATCAAGGTTCAGTCCGCGGATAATCTCATAATATCTTCCCTTGATCTCCTGCAGAATCGGGATGAAATCTTCCCCTTCAACTGCAGTATTATAACATTTATAAAGTAAATCTGTAACCTTTGTATCTCCGTCAAATCTCTTTCCGGGAGCGGACGGAACCACATAACGTCTGCTCTCATCACTTCTGATGATCTCCCCTACTTTCTGAAACTGTTCTGCATTTGCCAGAGAACTTCCTCCGAATTTAACAATTTTCTTCATTTTTCCTGCTCCTCATATGTCACTAAATATTTTCAGACCAATCTCCTATCAGTCTTTGTCACTCTACCAACATAAAGTCTGTTTAATATTGTATTGAATAAACGCCAATTTTGCAAGCCTTTCTTACAGAAATATCCGAAAATGGTTATTTTCCACAATCTGCCGAAGATTCCTGCTGTTTTTTTACAAATTCTGTCACATTATAAACACGAAGGATATCTCCATCCACCCGAAAATGAATATCCTTCTCTCCAAAAGGCATTCCGTAAGACCGTTCCGGATCATTCTGATAAGCAGGACGGGGATCATCTGCAAGAACTGCGATCAGAGCCTCTCTGCTTTCCCCGGGTATTCTTTCCAGAAGCTCCTTGGGAAATTCTACATTCAGATGATGATCTTTGGAATATTCGGTAAAACTTCCTGTTGCTTCCGGATGGCAGTCTGCATAAGGAATATATGGTTTAATATCGAAAATCGGTGTTCCATTCATCAGATCTGCACCTTCTACATAGAGTACAGGGCTGTCCGGCTCATCCAGAGCTACTTTCTCAAGCTTCACACAGGATAATCCTATGGAATTGGGACGAAAGGGAGATCTTGTGGCAAAAACTCCTTTTCTCACATTTCCCCCAAGTCTGGGCGGGCGGACAGTCGGTGACCACTTTGTCCTCTTTGCCTCCGAAAACTCCCAGATCAGCCAGATATGACTAAACTCCTCCAGGCCACGGCAGGCATCCACATTTCGATATTCCGGTTCGAATACGATTCTCGCTTTAAGCGCCCCTACACGTCCACTCTGCCTGGGAATACCGAATTTGGTTGGAAAATCATTTTCTATATGTGCGATTGGAATCATTGTGTTATTCTCCTTTTTACCTTTTTCATAAAATGATGTTAGGATCAAAAGGCATTTTGCCCCTAACTTGATATCTACGAATTGCTCCGCTACAAATCAGCTCCCGCAATTCTCATAAAATAATAGCCCGGAAAAATAACTCTCCGGACTATTGTTGTTATTTCTTCTGTGCGAAATACTCTTTTGTAAGTGTAATGGCAGTTCCTGAAAGCAGAAATACACCAATTAAGTTGGGGATTGCCATGAGACCGTTGAATGTCTCAGCAATGCTCCAGAGAAGTCCCAGATCTACAGTTGCGCCAAGGATTGCCACTAATGAATAGGCGATCATAAATGGGCGGATAACTTTTGCAGAGAATAAGAATTCAATGCAGCGAGCTCCGTAAAGTCCCCATCCGATAATCGTTGAGAACGCAAAGCAACACATGGCAACTGCCGTAAAGATGGAAACCCAGCCTCCGTATGTAGAAGTAAATCCGGAAATTGTAAGTTCTGCACCTGCCGCTGCACCGTAATTTACCGGCACGCCGCTTACAAGGATTACAAGTGCTGTCAGAGTACAGATCACGATCGTATCTGCAAATACCTCAAAGATACCAAACATACCCTGTTTTACAGGTTTGCTTGTATCTGCACAGGCATGAGCAATAGACCCTGTACCAAGTCCGGCTTCATTGGAGAAAATACCTCTGGAAACACCCTTTTTCATACTGAGGAAAAAGCTTCCGATCACACCGCCTGTCACTGCTGACGGATTAAAGGCTCCATAAACAATATCATGGAAAACTGCCGGAACTCTTCCGATATTTAAGACCACAACGCCCAATGCAAGTACAATATAAAACAATGCCATAAAGGGCACCAGCTTCTCGGAAACACTTCCAATTCGCTTGATACCACCCAGCAGTACCATACCAACCAGCAGCGTGATCACAATTCCAAGGATTAGATTCAGTCTGCCTGTGGAAGACTCTGAGATCACATTAAAATTAATAAGAGCTGTATCAATTGCTGTTGTAATAGTATTTACCTGAGTAGCATTACCTGTTCCAAATACAGTCAGTACACCGAATGCAGAATAAAGAACTGCAAGAAACCTCCAATTCTTTCCCAGACCATTCTTAATATAATACATAGGTCCGCCTACATAATCTCCATGTCTGTTTCTCTCACGGAAATGAACTGCCAGTGTAACCTCTGTAAATTTCGTACACATTCCAAGGATTGCGGAAACCCACATCCAGAATACAGCTCCCGGTCCGCCGATGGCGATAGCTCCGGCAACACCGGCGATATTTCCGGTACCTACTGTACCTGCCAATGCAGTACAGACTGCCTGGAAAGGTGTCATGGAACCGTCAGAAGCCTCTTTCTTCTTAAAAATTCTTCCCAGTGTGGTTTTAAGCGCATACGGGAATTTGCGGATCTGGACAAAACCGGTCCGCAGGCTCAGGTAAAGCCCTACGCCGATAATACAGATCATAGCCGGGACACCCCAGATAAAATTATTTACGACGTTATTGATGGATTCAATTGTCTGAAGCATGTTAAACAAACCTTTCTTTCGTGTAATAGTAACATTTTAGCACTTTTTTCACCGTATGTACAGAAAAAATTCTATTAAGATAAAGCATTAAAGCACAATAGGTTAACAGCGCAAACAGATACGATCATCCGCTCCACTGCTTGCTATACCCATATCACTACTTCACAGTTTGAACAAAAGTCAAAAT
The DNA here is from genome assembly GCF_015668165.1 of Blautia sp. 1001283B150304_161114_C9. Lineage (NCBI taxonomy): Bacteria > Bacillati > Bacillota > Clostridia > Lachnospirales > Lachnospiraceae > Blautia > Blautia sp. 1001283B150304_161114_C9. Next base: position 48,515 of record NZ_JADPGO010000005.1, read on the forward strand.
AACGTATAAATTTGTCATAATTTCAGTAGCATTTCTCCACTCAGACCTCTATTATTGTAGATAGAAAATCAAGGAAAACACCTGTGTATTTTCCAACAGTACTTAAACGTTTCAGTTATTAGTTTAACATTTTTCAACCTAAGGAGGATATGACAAAATGATTCAGAAATATACTTACGGAACCCCGTTTGAAACCGATGCCATCGTAACTTCCATCCCGGCTTCTGAGGGAACTCCTGCATACGGAACTATCTCCACAGAGAACGGCTTCTCTTTTACTTATGACATGGATGACAACGATGTTGTCTATGGTCTGGGCGAATCAAACCGCGGAATCAACAAACGTGGATATGTTTATGAAAGCAACTGTTCCGACCAGCCAAACCATACAGAGGATAAAATCTCCCTCTATGGAGCACACAACTTCATCGTAATCTCCGGAAAGCAGACTTTCGGTCTCTTCGTTGATTATCCCGGAAAACTGAAGTTTGATATCGGTTACACACTCTCTTCCCAGTTAAAGATCACCTGTGAGGATGCAGACCTTTATCTGTATGTGATTGAGGGCGAAACTCCTTACGATATCGTAAAACAGTTCCGTAAAATCATCGGAAGAAGCTATATTCCGCCTAAATTCGCTTTTGGTTTCGGTCAGAGCCGCTGGGGATATACAACTGCTGACGATTTCAGAAAAGCAGCTGACGGATATCGTGAAAACAATATTCCGATCGATATGGTATACATGGATATCGATTATATGGAAGACTACAAAGATTTCACAGTCAATCAGGAAAACTTCCCTGACTTCGAAGCCTATGTCAATGAAATGAAAGAAAAAGGTATCCACCTTGTCCCGATCATCGATGCAGGTGTCAAGGTAGAAGCTGGCTATGATGTTTATGAAGAAGGCGTTGAGAAGAACTACTTCTGCAAACGTGAAGACGGAAGTGATTTCGTTTCCGCTGTATGGCCGGGCTGGACTCATTTCCCTGATGTCCTGAATGCAGATGCCAGAGCATGGTTCGGACAGAAATACGAACGTCTCATTTCAAAGGGAATCGACGGTTTCTGGAATGACATGAACGAACCTGCAATGTTCTGTACACCGGAAGGCGTTGCTGAATTAAAAGAATACATCAAAGACAACTTCATGGACAAGGAAGAAGCACCTGGATTTACACTCGGTGATAAAGTAAACGCCCTTGCAAACAATCCGGAAGATTACAAACGCTTCTATCACAATGTAAACGGTCAGAAAATCCGCCACGACAAGGTACATAACCTGTTTGGCTATAACATGACCCGTGCAGCAGGTAAAGCATTTGAAAAAATCGCACCTGGCAAACGTTTTCTGATGTTCTCCCGTTCCTCCTATGTGGGAATGCACAGATACGGTGGAATCTGGATGGGAGACAACAAATCCTGGTGGTCACACATCCTTCTGAACTTAAAGATGCTTCCATCCCTGAATATGTGCGGTTTCCTTTACACAGGTGCAGATCTGGGCGGTTTCGGTGCAGATACCACACGTGACCTGGTACTGCGCTGGCTGGCACTTGGTGTATTCACACCTCTTATGAGAAACCACTCCGCTCTGGGAACCAGAGAACAGGAAGCTTACCAGTTCGAGAATATCGAAGATTTCCGTCATGTAATCGGTGTCAGATATCGTCTTGTTCCATATCTGTACAGCGAATACATGAAAGCAGCATTAAACGATGACATGATGTTCCGTCCGCTGGCATTTGACTACACAGACGATGCATTCGCAACTCAGGTAGAAGATCAGCTTCTTCTCGGAAACGAAATCATGATCGCACCTGTTTATACACAGAATGCAAAAGGCCGCTATGTATATCTGCCAGAAGAAATGATGTTCGTAAAATTCCTGCCTGACGGAACAATTTCTCAGGAGATTCTTGAAAAAGGACATCACTATGTAGAAGTTGCCCTGAATGAAGTTCCACTGTTTATTCGCAAAGGAAAAGCAATCCCGGTTGCTGATGTTGCGCAGACAGTAAAGGATATCAATCCGGCTACGATCCGCATGATCGGATATGAGGGAGCTGAATATGACCGTTATGATGATGACGGAGTAAGTGCTCTGTAATTTAACCAAATCAATCAGATTTACCTGCCTCAATTGCAGGAATTACCAGACAGCAGTTAGAATTGAACGAGATGTCACCTCATAAAAAATAAAAAGAAACAGTCACATATATCCAATGAATATCAATATATTCTCTCGGTTATGTGGCTGTTTTCTTTGGGAAATCTGTTTTATTACAGCTTCACAATCATTGTATTTTCCTCTTTAAAAACTATTTCTCCCAATGAACTTAAAAGTGCTACATTAACCCCTTCATATTTTTGATATTCACAGCTTCCAATAAAAATATAATTCACCTCATATTTATCAAGCAGTTCCTGTACTTCTTTTTTATCTGTTGAAGTATAAATAGTTTCCACGTCTGTTCTTCTTTTGTTTTCTTCATCAAGATTATTTCGCCATAACCATTCATGAACATACCATCCCAATACCGTCGGCAATCCTGTCATAGCAGAAACCCGGTTGTCATAGTCTTTATAACTGTCGCCGCAAGCTTCAAGAACGGTTGGCTGACCTGTAATATTTTTATTCAGCCATCGTATTGCTGCCGCATCTTCAGGAATGGCATTTTCTATATAAGCAGTTGCATTGAGAGTTTGGTATTTATTTTTCAGAGGAAAACCTGTAAACCAATTTGTTGTAGCATTTACGAAATATCCACAGGTAGATATAAGAAGTATTATTGCCATTCCCCCAACGGTTATCTGCACTTTTGATAATCTTACCTTTTTCTCATATCTATTATCCAATTTAGTTTCTTGCAAAATTTTTATTCTGTCTGCCACAAAAAATACCAGAATATACGACATCATAAGCGCAAAAAGTATATATGCCTGATAAGTCAGCTTAAACATAGTATTTGCTCTTGGTGCTGTTTTTTCATAGATATCTCTTACATAAACGATTTCCGGAATCAATATTAGTCCCATTGCACAAAGAGAAAGTACAACTCCGTATAAATCAGAAACATTAATTTTGTAAAATAAATTCCTGTTTTTTTTATTTGTAAAATTCCTATTTTTTATCAGCGTAGATACGACAAATAATCCACATATAAGCAATGGAAAAGCCCATAATACACAAAACTGATAAAACGCCGTATGAATTTTCACAATTCCGATTCCCTGTACCATAACACTTTTAAACTGTAAATGGAATGGTAACGAAATCAACACCGCAGTCAGCAGAAGTTCTATCCATTGCACAACGCTCCATTTTATACCGGTTCTCATATCTGAAGGTTTCATATCTGTAAAATTAAGATATCTCTTCAAATTTCCAAAAAACAGTGTTCCACATATTACAACATAATAAATCATAAAATCCCATGTATTTGAAAACAGGAAAATTCCAAGGAACAGTCCCAGCAGAAATATCTCTTTCTGTTTCCAGCTTTTACCGGAATTTCTTTTTATCCATGCATATAAAATCCCCAATACTGCCAAAACAAAAAACACATTAATCACATGCGCATGTAAATCCCCAAGAACAAAAGAATATGAAGGAAATTCATGAATTGTCTCGTCCCCTGTCACAGGTGGATCAAATCCTATAAATCGTGTTGTGCTTGGAAACCAGTAATCTTCTCTTATCCCCAGTAATGTAAAAATTTTTCCATATATAATATAATGAAGGTTTCCACTCATGGATACAGATAAACCTGCTAAAATACCTCCAAAATCTGTTATCCATGCTCTTCCCCTTTTACCTAATTTATCCTTAAGCATCTGGCGCACAAGACTAAATGGCAATACAAACGCAAATGCAGCTATCATGGTACGCATAAGATTGTATGTAATCTCTACCTTTGTTCCTGTAAGTTTCGTAAGAAACACCGCAAAATATTGACCACCATAATAGTAGTTAAAAGCTTTGCCAGCATACCACATATCTTCTGACGGAAGTGTTGTGCTATGCATCATAGACTTCATAAAACCAAAATCCATATATTTTTCAGTTCCATGAGCTGCCGGATGAAATCCTGCCATATATGTCCATAAAAGAAATACAACAAAGAAAATCACTTCTTCCCAATAAACAAGTTCCTTATGTTTCCACGGAAAAATCTTTCTTTGTTTTCCATATATTCCATAAGCAATACTGCTCCCCCCACATAAGGTAGTAATTACGACAGAACTCAATGTGGTAAAGTGAACCACTTTTATAGAAGTCAAAATCCATACTCCATATCCGCATATCACTATTGCTATAACCTTTGAATACATCCATCCATTATCATCAAAACCTTTGAATATCTGAGCCGTTATCGGCATAAATACCAATCCAAGAATCCATAAAATTTCCCACCATATCATGAATGTAAAGAAATCGGATCCTAACAGCCAAAAAGCAACTCCTATCAATAGCCCTGCTGCCAGTAATTTAAATTTATTTACTTTTTTCATAATAATATATTTCTCCATATTTTTTATATAATTAAGCAAAAAATATACCAGTCACTTCATCATATAAGCTACAATAGCTCTATATCTTTTTTTTCATCATTTGTATTTGAATAATATCATATTTATTGCAAAATTTTCTAAAATGACGAAATTCATATATAAATTGGCGAAATTCGTTTTTCGAAAACATATTGTGGTTTTTTATAAGGTTTTCTGTCACAATATTTTCCCTCTTGACTAATTTTCTGCAAAATAAAAGACAGCGCAGTCCTCCACTACACTATCTTTTATAGATTCTACATAATTTATAAGTACAGCATTACCTTTACAATAAAAATCTGATTTGTATTCGAAACATCCATAAATCCCTGATATTTCTCTACCATCTTCCTGACATTTGCAAGACCAATGCCATGTCCTTTTTCTTCCTTCGTTGACAATAATTTATTTTTCTCTACAGCCAATTCATGTTGAAAGCTGTTTTTTATTTCCATGGAAAGCATGCCCTTTTCATAGTATATATCCACTGACATCCATTTATCTTTCGTCTGTTCTGCTGCTTCTATTGCGTTCTCTGTCAGGTTTCCCAAAATCACATTTAGATCAAATGCTGATATACACAAATCAGATGGTACCCGTACCTCATACTCTACATGATTCAACTTCTTTTTTGCCTGTCCCAGAAGATAATTCAGCAGACTGTCAAGATTCTTATTCCCACAGCTGACCAGTTCAGACTGGTTCTGCATATACTCCCCCATGTCCTGTATATATTTCCGAATTTCTTCATTATTCTGATTTCCAGCCATAAGTGCAAGTTCTCCCAGATGATTTTTCATATCATGGCGTAGAGCTTTTACTTTCTCTTCCGATTGCATCAACACATCCAACTGGTGAGAATAAATGAGCATTTGTTTTTCCATAAGAGATTGTTCTTCCAGTTTCTTATACGCACTTATCAGAACATCATATAAATAGAAAATCAATAATACAACTGCCAAAACACAACATCCAAATAACACCAGCAGGATACGATTTTTTAGTTCCTGTTCAACAATAAGCAATTCTGCCAGACAAAGTGCTGAAATAACCGCCAGTATCATCCCATGCGGAGTTTTATCTTCTCCTTTATTCTTAATCAAGATTTTTTCTGAAATAACATCGCAAATCAGCAATAATAGTACAGTTATATACGCAGCACATTCACCGACTTTCCCTGTTATTGAATAATCTGTCAGTAAATGAACAGCTACTAAATCACATCCCATATTAGTTCCATATACAAGTAGTGTCACAAATATTTTCTTTTTCAATGCTCCTTCATAACACACTGTAATCAAAAAAATCAGCACTATATTTGTTATCACACTCATACCTGGCGAACAAAATATCAAATGCACTCCTGCTGTCAAAATAAAAAACAATACATAACAGGCTCTTTCTTTTTTCTTTTCCTCAATATCTGTCCAAAAGAACAACCTCATAAAGCGATAGATTATATATGTACGCAAAAGATTCGTGCTTAATGTAGTTATCAACGCAAACATTTACTCTCTTTCCCTCCACACACGTTCCGCCAGTTGCGTTCTCACTGATTTCCTATATGGCTGACTGATTGGAATTGTATCTCCGTTTTTCATTTTCACAGATTCATAAGAACATTCTTCGATATAATCAAAATTAATCAGATACGACTGATGAATCTGAATGAAATTTCCCGGAATTTTCTTTGCTATTTCTTTCAGTTTGCCATTAAATTCTTTCTGTCCGTCTTTTAAAACCAGATGCACTTTTTTATTCTGACTGCTGAAATACAGAATATCTTTATACAGCACCTTGAAATAATATCCACTGCCAAAGTACTCGAAAATACCTTTTCTGACTTCCGAAATTTTCTGAATCCTGTTCATGACATTCCCAACTTTTATTTTGTCTAAAGGTTTGATCAGAAAATCTGTAGGCTGTACACGGAATAAATCCATCGCATAACTGCTGTTCGCTGAAATGTAAACAATTGCAGTTTCCATGTTTTCCTGTTCTTCTCTTATAAAACGTCCCACCTCAATTCCATTTGTTGTCAGTAATTCTATATCCAGAAATAACACATCAAGAATCTTCTTGTTTTCTCTCAAGAACCGGCACAGGCTTTCTCCCTGATACCAGATATCAATATTCATCTGAAGTTTATTCTCTTTTCCATAATCATAAAGCATTTTTTCCAGTTCCCCGCAGAGTCCTTCATCATCATCGCAAATGCCAATACAAAACATTTCTTTTCTCCTTTCATACTACATGCAGTATACAGCTCTTACAACTCTACTTCAAGACAAAAGTACCCTTTGATTTCGCGTGGAGTACTCTCAGGGAAACCAAAGGGTTCATATATGAAAGTTATTCTTTGTCTTTATTTGCCAAAACAATATAACGGTAAATTTCTGTAAACGGGATCTCTTTTTCTCTGCTCAACTGTGCAACGCTCTCATATTCCGGATAAAGCTGCTCTTTTCCATTCAAAGTGCATACCTTTACCTGAACTTCTCCCCATGGAGTCGAAAGGGTTCTCGTTTCTCTGGGAAGAATCGTACGTTCCATTATGCTATAACGAATTCCAATCGTAGTAGTTTCTTCAAAAATAATATTCTGGAGCGTTTCCATATCTTCTTCCTTACAGATCACATTCAGAACCCATGCAGGTCTGTTCTTTTTCATAAAAACAGGCACATAATGCACATCTCTGGCACCGGCTTTCATCAGACGTTCCATGACAAATCCCAGAACTTCTCCACTGCAGTCATCAATGTTTGTTTCCATCTTGATAATCGTATCTTTGGTTTCCTGATTTTCAGCTTTCGGATTATTTCCGATTTCCGGGTTTTTGAATTCTTCTGTCTGAGCCTTTTCTTCATCTATTTCTGCGCTCTGTGAGATAATCATTGCCCTTAGGATTCCCGGACACTCATACTGGCGTTTACCTGCACCGATTCCAATCTTCTGGATTTCAAATGTTTCCGGAAGTTTATCCTTTGTTTTCACTGCTGCCACTATCGCCGCACCTGTAGGCGTTACAAGTTCACCTTCTACCTCTGTCATTTTCAGATATAAATGATTGGCACTTACTATATTTGCAACTGCCGGAACCGGGATTGGCAGGATGCCATGCTGACAACGGACAGTTCCCCGTCCCTCACAGAGAACAGGAACGATTACCTCTGTAACATCCAGATTATCCAAGCAGACTGCCACAGACACAATATCCACAATAGAGTCCACTGCTCCCACCTCATGAAAATGCACCTGATCCACAGGCACATTGTGTGCTTTACTCTCTGCCTCTGCAAGAATTTCAAATATACGCAATGCGATCTTCTTTGCATTCTCAGTCATTGCGCTATGCTCTATAATATAGGTAATTTCTTTTATTCCACGGTGTTCGTGATGGTGATGGTCTTGCGCTGTTCCTGTGCCATGGGCGTGATTGCTCTCATGGCCTTCATGATGATGTCCATGCAGATATTCCATATCATGGTCATGATTTTCATGCTCTTTATCCAGCACAACATCAAAATCACATGCATCTATTCCGGACTTCACAACTCTGCTGATCTTTGTCTCAAATCCTGATACCTTAAGACTCTTCAGCACCCTGTCCAGCACTAAACGGTCAGCCCCCAGATCAAGAAGCGCCGCAACCGTCATATCACCACTTATCCCTGAATAACATTCCAGATATAATGTTTTTCCCATAATCAATTTCCTTTCTCATCTGTACCTGCTGCCAGACGGTTGATCTGCGTTGCCAGATAGCCGGCACCGTAGCCGTTATCAATATTCACCACAGCAATCCCATTCGCACAGGAATTGATCATAGTAAGAAGTGCCGAAAGACCATGCATACTTGCACCATAACCCACAGATGTCGGTACTGCGATCACCGGTCTGCTCACCAGACCGCCCATCACACTGGCAAGAGCTCCCTCCATTCCCGCAACTGCAATTACACAGTTCGCACTCTGGATCGTCTCCAGTCTGGAGAATAAACGATGCATTCCGCTGACTCCCACATCATAAATCCGTTCAACATTTGTGCCAAAATATTCCGCTGTCTGTGCAGCTTCCTCAGCAACCGGAATATCTGCAGTTCCTGCTGAACACACCGCAATCTTACCAATACGCTTCTTATCTTTCTTTTCAACCTTTAAGATACGCGAGATCGGATCATATTCTGTCTCCGGAAACTTCTCCTTCACCAGTTCATACTGATGTTGGGAAGCTCTGGTTCCGAATACCTCACCGTCTTCTCTGTATAATCTTTCAAAAATATTCAGAAGATGTTCATCTGCCTTATTACTGCAGTAGATTACTTCTGCGAAACCGGTTCTTGCCTTGCGGCTTGTATCCAGCTTCGCATATCCCATTTCTTCATAACTTTCTTTCTTAAGGATTCGCTCTGCCTCCTCCACAGATACAGAACCACTTTTTACACTTTCAAGAATCTCCTGTAAGGTCATGGATTCCTCCTTTTAGAACACCACCTGCACCAGAAACATATAGACAACCGTTCCCACTATAATACTGAGCAGTGTATTTCTCTTCCACAAATGAAGATTTTGCTGTTATCATTCTTTTTCCTTATCAGCGCCCTTATTTCCACGCTGATCGTAGTCATCCAGGAAATTGTAGTATTCTCCATCTTTATGATATCCCATAACAGTACGAAGATTAATATCCCGCACACTGTTAAAGATATTCGTCTCGATCACACTGCTTGTATTTCTAAACTGTGCAACCAACTCTTTCATCTCATCACGCTTGGAACCACGTCCGCCCCCACAGCTTACACAGTTCTCAGTAAAACGGCATGCACACTGAATGAAGTGCAGCCCATTAGTATCTCTCCATGCCTTGATCGCAGATTCCTTGATCAGATACATAGGACGGATCAGTTCCATTCCCTCAAAATTCTGACTGTGCAGCTTCGGCATCATAGTCTCCACCTTACCACTGTACAGCATACCCATGAGGATTGTCTCGATCACATCATCAAAATGATGTCCCAGCGCAATCTTATTACATCCCAGCTCCTTGGCATGAGAATACAGATAACCACGTCTCATTCTCGCACACAGGTAACAGGGATTATTCTCAATTTCTGCCACTGTATCAAAAATATCACTTTCAAAAACCGTAAGAGGAATTCCCAGAAGCTCTGCATTATCCTGAATAATCTTCCAGTTATCCGCATTATAGCCCGGATTCATTACCAGAAACACCAGTTCAAAATGAATCTTCCCATGACGCTTCAGCTCCTGAAGCAGCTTCGCCATCAGCATAGAGTCCTTACCACCTGAAATACAGACAGCAATCTTATCTCCCTCCTGAATCAGCTGATACTGATTCAAAGCCTTGGTAAACGGTCTCCAGACTGTCTTTCTGAACGTCTTGATAATACTGTGCTCAATCTCTTTCGTCTTCAGTTCCTTCTGCTCCTTAGCATCATTCTCCATAAAACGGCTCAGAGAAAGTCTCAGATAGGCACGATATCCACCTTCAATATTCACAGCCTCATACCCTGCATCACTCAGCTTCTCCACACAGTCCCGGCTTCTGTCCCCCGTATGACAGAGAACATACACCATCTTCTCCCTGTCCACAGACTCCATTCTTTCCTCAAACTCATCCAGCGGAATATTCACTGCCCCCGGAAAAGATCCCCTGCTGTACTGATCCGCCGGCCGCACATCCACGATCGTAATCTTAGAAGAATCAATCTTCTCCAGCTCTTCCACACTAATTGTATTCATATATAACCTGCCTTTATCTATTAAAATCAATCACTTACCTCTGATGAATCACCCTGTATTTCCGCCCAATTCACCAGCCATCATTATACTTTGAAACCCCATAATAGTCAACATATTCCCTTGCCGTTGACTCGTAACAGTCCCTGTTTCGTTACTGTGTGAACGGAGTGAACAGTAACACAAAAGGAACAGAGCCAATGCCCTGTTCCCCTTTTATTATTTATAAACTTTTACACCAAAGGATTCATGAATGATAGTACGAGCCTCTTCAATGGTTTTAAACTCTTCTGCTTTCAGCATCTGTGCTGTGATATTTCCGATTGCAGTTGCCTCTCCTGGACCTGCATGGATTTCTTTCTTTGTTGCCTTTGCAGTCAGCTCATTGAGATATCCTGCGTTGGAACCGCCGCCCACGATATGAATACGGCTGTAAGTCCTGCCTGTCATCTCTTCCAGCTCTTTTGCTGTCTTTGCATAGCATTCCGCAAGACTTGTGTAGATAACTGTTGCAATCTCTCCCAGAGTTTCCGGAACCTTCTGTCCTGTTCTGCGGCAGTAATCCTTAACTTCCTCTGTCATATTGTCAGGAGAAAGGAAACACTCATCATTTGCGTCTACTCTTGACGGGAAATCCTTTGCTTCCTCTGCCATTGCGCAGATTTCTGCAAAGCTGTATGCATCATTTACTTCATGACGCACAGACTGGATCATCCAGAGTCCCATGATATTCTTCAGGTAACGGAAACGGCCTGCATAACCGCCTTCATTTGTGAAGTTCATCTCACAGCTCTTCTCAGAGCAGTCAGCTTCTTTTCTCTCAATTCCCATCAGTGACCATGTTCCGGAGCTGATGTAGATAAAATCATCGTCATTTGCAGGAACTGCCAGTACAGCGGATCCTGTATCATGTGTTGCAGGTGCAACCACTTCCAGATCAAAGCCCACTTCTTCTCTGATCTTATCTGACAAATGTCCGATGCCTGTTCCGGGCATGATCAGCTTCTGAAACATTTTTCTCGGATAACCGAGCATATCGATCAGTTCATAATCCCAGTCCTTAGTAATCGGGCTTACAAGCTGTCCTGTCGTAGCTTCTGTGTACTCACAGGTTTTCTGTCCTGTAAGAAGGAAATGGAAATAATCCGGCACATGAAGAAGTGTCTCCGCCTGTTCCAGATATTCCGGATGTTTCTTTTTCACTGCCATCAGCTGATAGATCGTATTATAATCAGCTTTCTGGATACCTGTTCTTGCATAGAGATCTTTCAGGGAAATTGCCTTATAAACTTCTTTATCCATTCCCTCTGTACGGTGGTCACGATATCCTACTGTATTTCCAAGAACATTGTCATTTTTGTCCAGAAGTACGAAGTCAACGCCCCATGTGTCCACGCCCATACTTACCGGAATCTTGCCGATTTCTTTACATTTCTTCAGACCATTTACTACCTCTTTGAAAAGACGGTCAAATTCCCAGCAGAGTTCTCCGTCTTTCTTTACCATTCCATTCTCAAAACGATAAATTTCTTCCAGAACCATTTTTCCGTTTTCCATATGTCCAAGGATATGACGTCCGCTGGATGCTCCGATATCTACTGCTAAATAATATGCTGCCATTGCAAAACCTCCTCAATATATGAATTTATACGCTCTTCATATCTGATGATTTCATTTTATCTCAACTTACTCCCCCAAAATAAGAACCTTGTTTGTCTGAAAAAGTGTCCTTATTTGCTATTTTGAAATCTATCGTCGAAATAAGTATCTTTACAACTTAATAAAATCATCATTTCCAATCATTGTTTTATTGTTTGAACAACAACGCCGCACTTGCCATACGGCAGTGCGGCGTCTGTATTTGTATTAATAATTAATACTTAATTCTAAGGATTCATTTCCTCTCGATATTTACTTATCGATTAGTCATAAAGGTTAGGAGCGATTTCTTCGCTGTCCATGTTTGTGGAATCATACCAGTATCCATCTGTAGGAACATCTTCAAGTTCCTGTCCGTTAGCTGCTGCTGTCAGAGCGTAGATTGCATAGTAACCCATCATCAGAGGAGACTGTGTAACAGCACCGATGAATGTTCCATCCTGTACAGCGGCTTTAATGATAGAACCAGCATCGAAACCAACACCGATAACATCGCCTGCTCCTGCGTCAGAACCAAGAACGTTCAGGTTAGCATTAGCTGCAAGAACACCTTCTGCTGCTGTCTGGTTGGAACCGAAGATAGCGATGCAGTTTTCCTGAGAAAGGATTGCCTGAGCCTCTGTTGAGCAAAGCTCTACAGTTGTCTGTGCAGGAACAGCGACCTGGATAACAACGTCTGCGTCTGCTTCTTTTGCATCTGCACCTTTAGCTGCGTTTACATAGAACTCGTTACCTTTAACTGCAACTGTTTTTCCGTCAGCCTGAAGCAGTTCGATCATTTTGTCAATAAATCCGCCGCCACGCTGCTGAATATTCTGACCTGTAGCATCCTGGTTAACTTCACCGATGATAACCTGTCCATCTGCATTAGCTACAACATCTTTGATCGCATTGTACATGTTTTCAGCTGCAACAGAACCAGCCTGTGCGTTGTCTGTACAAACTTCACATACTACAGAGCCTTCCGGAGCGTCAGCGATACCTGTATCAAATGTTACTACCGGGATTCCTTTGTCAACGCATTCCTGAAGTGCATCAAGAACGGAAGAAGTATCGCATGCAGCAAGACCTAAACCTGCCGGCTTTGCAGCGATTGCTGTGTTGATCATGTTAACCTGGTCAGCGATATCAGATTCACTGTTTGGTCCCTGTGCCTTGTATGTAACACCAAGTTCATCAGCAGCTTTCTTCATACCTTCCTGAGCTGCATCCCAGTATGTAGACTGGAAAGATTTAACCATCATCGGGAAATCATAAGCTTCATTAGCTTTCAGATCTTTGAACTGTTCCGGCATATCGGCTGCCATAACGCTTGATGCGGACATTCCTGCTACCATTGCTGCACACATAACTAATGCGATCACTTTTTTTGCTTTCATTTAAAATTTCCTCCTTTTAAATATACATTTTTAATATAGTTTTTTTATAAATGATACCCCGGAGGCTTCCTCTCTCGTTCCGCCTTCCCCAAAATACACATATGACAATACTGTCGCCGAACATCCCCTGGAAGCCCTCCGTTGTTTCATATCCTGCTGTTTTGCATCTGTCGTAAGATGCATTTTTCTTTATTCAGTTTTGAAAATTATTTTGCTGCTGCTTTCTTTTCTTTCATGATATCGATCAGTACTGCAATGATAAGAACTGCACCTGTAATGATCTGCTGCCAGTTTGCCTGAAGTCCGATATATGGAAGACCGGTTTTCAGAAGCATGATAACGAAGATACCGGCTAAAGTACCGATTACTGATCCATAACCACCTGTTGCTGCAACACCACCTACGAATACTCCACCGATGGCATCCATTTCAAGTCCAGCACCGGTACCAGGCTGTACAGTTGGTGTAACTGCCGCATATGCGATAGCTGCAAGACCTGTGAAGAGTCCGCATACTACATATACCATAACATGATAGAATTTAACGTTGATTCCCGAAAGAGCTGCTGCTTCTTTATTGGAACCGATCGCGATCGTATAACGACCGAATTTTGTATGATTCAGAACATATTCCATTACAAGGACCAGAATGATCATCCATAAGAAACCGATAGGATAACGGGAAGCACTTCTTCCTGTTCCAACTGTAATCTTAAAGATTGAATGGAACCATCCGCCCTCCTGTGTAAGTCCCGGCCAGGGAGTGGCACTGCACAGGGATCCTGCACCTCGGGTAATCATACAGGTACAAAGTGTTGCAAGGAATGGCGGCAGGTTCATAATACCGATCAGCACACCATTTGCTGCTCCTACAATAATTCCAAGTACAATGCAAAGTAACATTGCAAGTACAACCGGAAGATTATTATTTCTTACCAGAGATCCTGCGATCAATGCGTAACATACCATACCTGTTCCGATTGACAGGTCTACACCTCCTGTAATAAGAGGGAATGTAACACCGATTGCCATCAGAAGATCATAATATGAGAAATCCAGCATACTCAGGATTGTGGTATACTGTCTGAACTCCCTGCTCTTAAAGGAGAAAATTGCAAACAGTACAATAATAACCAGTAATACAATAAATCTCTGATCACTTAAAATACTTTTTTTCTTCTTAGTCATGACTTTCCTCCTTAATTGATGTTCCGTGTTGCATGATTCATAATGTGTTCCTGTGTAGCTTCGGAAATATCAATATTTCCTGTAATCTTACCTTCACACATAACGATAATACGGTCACTCATACGGAGAACTTCTGTCATTTCAGAAGAAATCATGATAATAGATTTACCTTCTGCAGCCAGTCTGTTCATTAACTTGTAAATTTCATTCTTGGCACCAACATCAATACCTCTGGTCGGCTCATCAAAAATAAGAATCTCACTGTCTCGTGTCAGCCATTTTGCGATAACGACCTTCTGCTGGTTACCACCGGAAAGATTGACTACCAGCTGCTCGCAGTTTGGAGTTTTGGTTGCCAGCTCTTTAACGTATTTCTCTGAAACTTCTTTTTCTTTTGATTTATTAATGAAGATACCACTGGTAAATTCTTCCATGGTTGCCAGCGTAGTATTCTCTGTTACAGATTTCTGTACGACACAACCATATCTTCTTCTGTCCTCTGACAGATAACCAATACCATATTTAACTGCATCCTGAGGACTGTTGATAGTTACCTCGCGAAGCTGTCCGTCTTTTCCCCTTATAGAGATCTTTCCACTCTGTTTCGGGTCAGCACCAAACAGTGCTCTTGCTGTCTCAGTACGTCCGGCTCCCATCAGTCCTGAGAAACCAAGAATCTCACCTTTGCGAAGTTCAAAGCTTACATTCTGAACCATCTTACCTGCATTCAGGTTCTCTACCTTAAGAACAACAGGTGCATCCGGTGCAACCATGCTGTGTTCCTTAGGATCTTCATAAATGACACGTCCAACCATCATGTTGATGATGTCTTCTTTTGTACTGTCTGCTGTGATCAGCGTTCCTACATAACCACCATCTCGCATGACTGTTACTCTGTCAGTGATCGTTTTGATCTCATCCATACGGTGGGAAATATAAACGATTCCAAGACCTTTCTTACGAAGATCACGGATAATCTCGAATAAGTCTGCAATCTCTTTCTCTGTCAGTGCTGCTGACGGCTCATCAAAGATAATAACCTCTGCTTTGTGGGAAATAGCCTTTGCGATCTCACACATCTGCTGTTTTCCGACGGTAAGATTGTTCATCTTTTCTTTTGGATTGATTTCAATGTTCAGTTCCTGAAAGAGTTTTTTGGAATCTTCGATCATTTTCTTATCATCAATGCTGAACCCTTTCTTTGGTTCACGTCCGATAAAAATATTCTGAGCTACGGTAAGATCACCTACCATGTTCAGCTCCTGATGCACGATTACAACACCTGCATCCTGCGCTTCTCTTGTGTTATGGAATTCAGTTTCCTTTCCTTTATAGGTAATGGATCCTGAATCTTTCTGATAAATACCGGTAAGAACTTTCATCAATGTAGACTTTCCGGCACCGTTTTCTCCCATAAGAGCATGTACTTCGCCGCGTTTCACTTCAAAATTAACGTGATCCAGAGCATGAACTCCAGGAAAGGACTTATCAATGTCCTTCATAGTCAAAATAACTTCACCCATTGTTACATCCTCCCTTCCGATCAGTTCTTTCTGCGTCTTGCAGAAACGTCGACATAAACTGCTACAATTACGATAAGTCCTGTGATGATCATCTGCTGACCTTTACCAAGACCAAATGCCATGATACCCTGCTGAAGAAGAGAAATGATAAATACACCGATGACTGTACCGCCGATAGAAGCAAGTCCGCCAACCATGGATGTACCACCCATTACACAGCCTGCAATCGCTTCATTGTTGTACTGATCGCCGTATCCAGGCTGAACAGTTGTATAAGCACCAACAAAGAAAATTGCTCCGATTCCTACAAGAACACCGCAGATCACATAAGCAAGCATTCTCCATTTTTTTGTATTAACACCGCTGAGTCTTACTGCTTCGCTGTTAGAACCAAGACAAAGGATATAACGTCCCGGTTTTGTGTTATAAAGAATAATTCCACAGATCACTGCTGCTGCCAGGAAAATCACAAGTCCTACAGGGAATCCCTTATAGGAGATAAGATTTCTGAACCATCCGTTTACAGGATCACTTCCCAGTGGCCAGCTGACGGACTGTGTCTTTGTAAATACAGATGCAATACCTTTTGCAATGTTCATAGATGCCATGGAAATGATAAATGGCGGAACTGACATATAAGATACCATCCAGCCATTAAACACGCCAAATGCAAATCCGATCAGAATGCAGATCACCATTGCTGCTGCACAAGGTACATGATAAGATGTCATGCAGTAACCTGAGATCAGGGCACAGCAGAACATTACAGGTCCAATGGAGAAATCGATTCCTCCAGTGGCAATTACAAATGTTACTCCAAGTGACAGAAAGCCCAGGAAGTATACATAGTTCAAAGTAGATTTGATACTGTCACCTACAGGGAACTTACTTCCCAGAACTACTTTGAAGACTACGAACATAAGAACCAGAATACATGCTAACAGGATTCTGTTCAGACCGAGTTTCTTCACAATTGGATTTTGTTTCAACTTTTCCAAGTTTTTCACCCTCCTTACGTTATTTCGTATCTCTTTGTTTTCTATATCTTACCTTACCTGTCGGATAATTGTAATGAAATATCTTCCAAAAAAAGGTTAAATATTTCCTTTTTTTCATCCGGAAATATTTAACCTTTTTGCTTCTTTTATCCTTATATTATGCAGTCGTTTCAACGCGTCAGTCAGCTAAACGGGAAGATCAGCCGTTCAATATCACTGTTATACATATTCTCCGGCGTAACCAGCTCGCATCCTGAATCAATATTCTTCTCTACTGCATCCCCGTTAAGCATATGAATGGTTTCTTCCACTCCGATATACCCCATCCGGAATGCTTTCTGCACAATAATTCCCTTATAAACGCCCATTTCCATAAGATTGATGGCCTCCTGAGAACAGTCCACACCAACTACTGCGATCTTATCTTTCGCTCCTGCATCACTGACTGCTCTTCCCACACCAACTGCAGAATATTCGTTCATTCCTGCAATCAGTTCCAGATCCGGATATTTCCTCATCAGTTCCTGCGCCAGTTCATAGGATTTCTCATAGAGTGAGTTACAGTAGACAATATCTACTATGTTATCAGCATAGTCACCAAGACCTTCCCTGAATCCCTGTTCTCTCTCCACAGCCGTGGAAACACCTTTTACATGGCTGACAATGGCTATCTTTGAATCTTTATCGATTAATTTTCTGGCATACTCTCCTAACATCCTGCCTGCATTCACATTATCTGTGGCAACTGTAAGATCCTGCAATTCTTCTTTTGTATAGGAATCAATATAGGTAATACGGATTCCTTTTTCTTTTGCTTCCTTCAGAAGTTCATCTGATGCATCCATGCTGGAAGGGGAAAACAGAATCGCATCCGGTTTCTGCTCAATGGCTTTTTTCAGAAGTTTATTCTGTTCTTCTATATTCTCTTCTTTATCCGGAGCCAGGATTTCAAGGTCAGATTCATATTCCTCTGCCGCCATCTTACAGCCGGATATTACCGAAGTCCAGAAATCATTGGTATTATCCCTGATCTTTGGAATATAAATGAGGGAGCATTTTTTCGTCTGTGTTGCCTCCGGTTTCAGGATTCCGGCAAAAATCACCACTGCTGCCGCCATAAGGATTGCAACTGTTATAATCTCTTTTTTATGACTTTTCATGGGATTCCTCCTGTATTCCGGGAATTACAACAGATGCTGTGGTTCCCTTTCCTTTTTCACTGTGATAGATAATGCCATAATCTTTTCCATAATATAAAACCAGACGCTGCTGCACATTGTACACCCCAACTCCATTGGAACGGTAATTCACCTTATGCTTATCATAAATATGTTTCAGGGTTTCCTCATCCATTCCCACACCATCGTCCGTAATATCGATTACTGCATTCTCACCTTTCATATATCCATGTACTGTCAACAGTCCTTTACTGTCTTTATATTTTAAGCCATGATAAATTGCATTCTCCACGAGCGGCTGCAATACCAGACGAATGATAGGTACCTGTGTAATGGATGGATCTGCCTTTATCTCAAATTCCAGCTTATCCTTGTAGCGCATCTTCTGGATCGTGAGGTAACTTCTGACATATTCAATCTCCTGTCCGACTGTTACAAGCTCATCCTCATTGCTGATACTCTGTCTGAGCAGTCGCGCCAGAGAAGCCGTCATTATCACCACTTCCTCATTCTTCTTTCCTTCAGCCATCCAGATAATAGAATCCAGCGTATTATACAGAAAATGTGGATTGATCTGCGACTGCAGGGCTTTCAGTTCTATTTTTCTCTTCTGCTCCTGCTCCTTTACATTCTGCTCCATTAATTCCCATATCCTGTGCGTCATCACATTAAAAGATCTGGTAAGACTTCCTATTTCATTGTCGGAAATCACCTCTATATCTTCAATATCAAAATTTCCTTTCTGCACACTTTTCATGGAATCACGAAGCTTCTGGATCGGCAGCGTAATATTCCTGGCAATCAGGCTGGAAATCAGAAGAGCAACTATGATCAACCCCACTGCTACCAGCACATAAATACTTCTTGTCTGTCTGCTGTTTCGTAAAAGTTCAGACATATTCATGCATCCCACAATAGTCCATCCTGTGATATCAGAATGGGACAGTGCATAAATTTTCTCGTCATCTCCCTTTCCGACAGTAACAATATCTGATTTTGCATTCATAACAAGTGAAATGTTCTCTGTCTGCAGTTCATTATATAACTGCTGCTGTTGTGGATGATAAACGATATTTCCATTCTGATCAAGAATAAAAACATATCCTTTATCTCCCATGCTGCTCTGCGCACAGAGTTCACTGATCGCACTGTAATTCAGATCCAGAAAAACTACTCCATCCTCTGCTTCTGTTCCTGTATAATTGCGGATTCCTCTGCTGAGTGTGATGACCCATGGTCTTTCTCCCTTTATCACATTCTGCACATGAGATGATGTCAGATTATACCGGTCATATTTTCCGACTGCATCTGCATACCATGGCTGTGTATTAAGATCTACATATGTATTTCTCACAGATAATCCATTGTCAAACAGAGATGGAGTATTCTTATCCTCTCTGACAATCCCGATATTTCTGATATCCGCCCTGCCCTTCAGGATCGTTTTAAACTGTTCCACAAGACGCTGTCTGTATTCACTGTAATTTTCATCCTTTGTGGCTCCATGTCCTTTTTCACTGTACAGATATTTATAAGCATCACCGCTTTGCGCGATCACTGACGCAATATTATCCATATAACTGATATACGAATCTATATTCTGATTCAGCTGTTTGATGATCGTCTGTGTATACATGACAGAATTTTCATAAATAGATGAATTCGTATATCTCAGAGATACCACTGTCACAACCAGCACAGCACTTAATACCAGGATCGACACCGCACAGAAAATAGAACTCTGAATACTCTTAAATTTTGAAGAAATCTTCATCGGCGTTTCTCCCTTGCATATTCGGTAGGTGTTTTTCCTGTCATCTTCTTAAATGAAATTCCGAAATAGTGTGGATCTGAAAATCCTACTTTTTCCGCAATCTCATAATTCTTCAGAGTTGTATTCTCCAGGAGTTCCTTCGCCTTCTCCATTCTGATCCTGGTAAGTGATTCGATAAATGTTTCCCCTGTCATCTCCTTAAAAATAGTACTGAAATAGCTGGTACTGATATTCAGATAAGAACAGATACTGTTCAGACTCAGATCCGGATCCATATAATTTTTCCGGATATAATCCATAGCCATCATTCCCTGCCTCTGGCCGCTGGAACTATTCAGATCCTGAAGTGATTCAAAAACTCCTTCAGCATACTTCTTCACCAATGTCACTGCTTTATCAAAGGTTTTTGCCTGAGAAACTTCTTTCAGAAGCTTCTCTCTCTGAGCAATGATCTTTTCCGGATCATCACTCAGGGACTGGCAGGTATTTCCGATGGCACGTATCACCTGCTGAAGATAAATGCAGGCATAGCTTTTCTCCACCAGTGCCCCTTTGATCTCATGCTCGATCTGCTCCAGGATTTCTGTCACTTTCTGCCTGTTTCCGACCTTTATCTCTTCTGTCAGTGTTTCCAGAGATTTTATAAGATTAATACTGTTGTCCGTTTTCTTTTCTTCCATATCCAAAAGGAGGCTGCCTCCCAGCAGATACCGATAGCCAATGGCTTTCTCAGCAAGCTTATAGGAATAGACCAGTTCCTGAGGTGATCTCACCCAGCTTCCGATTCCTATAGAAGTTTCAATCCCGATCACTTCTTTTACTTTCTGCTGGATTTCCTGACAGATACTATGTATTTTGTCTCCGAATTCTCTGGATCTGCATCCTGTAAATATAATGCATACCCGATTGCTGCCTTCCTGATAAGCAACACCTGCGTTCTCTCTGGTCACAATTTCATTGCTTATATTAAAAAGTACAAAGGACATCAGTGCGCTTTCCTGCTGTTTATGCATATCTACCTGATACATTTCTGAGTAAGTGTCCATATCAAAAACAGCTACTCTGTAGCTCGAACAGTCAAAGCTGATCCCCAGCTTTTTCAGTTCCAGAAGACTTACCTGTACATCTCTGGTACAATTTACAAGAGTCTCCAGTGCTTTCGACCGGATGACATCCACATTCTTGTGGTAATCCTTTGAAGTCTGCGACAGGGATTCCATTTTTTTCTGTTCTTTTTTTCTGGAATCCAGTTTCTCTTTCATATTCCGGAGCACTTTTGTCAGTTCCATTGCTGTGACAGGTTTGAGCATATATTCACTTACATTATAACGGATTGCTTTCTTCGCATATTCAAATTCCCCAAAACCGCTGAATATAACAATAAGAATATCCGGATAATTATCATGAAGAAACTCGCTCAGTTCCATACCATCCATATAAGGCATACAGATATCTGTCAATACAACATCCACCTTGTGGCTCTGCACAAATTCCACTGCCTGTCTGCCATTCTCACAATCCCCCACAAGCTCACAGTCCAGGCTTTTCCAGTCAATGTTCTCCCTGATTGCATCCCTGACCAGGATTTCGTCGTCTACCAATAATATTTTGTACATATTAAGTTTTATCCCCCATAAGATCAGGCATCATCCCCTGCCTGATAACCCAAATAAAAATGTTACTGTTCACTCCGTTCACACTAACTTAGCCAAAATTCATTCCAGATTGCCTGCGGCAATGGAATTTTGGCTTAAAACTACTACATCCTTTTACTTATTTAACCGAATCAGGTAAGTCCTCTGCCAGGCAGCTATTCGGTTATGAGCAAACAGCAAAGTAAATTTCAAATATCCGCTTGATTCGCTATAATGATAATAGCATATTTATACTATTTTTTCAATTTTTTCAATATATTTTTGTGCATTTCATACAACTCTGTGTGTTACTGTTTCCTCCGCTGTAAACTATAAAAATTTACTCTTTTTGCGTAAAATATTGCCTTGAATAATCTGATTTTTTTCATTAAACTGTTTACAATGATTTTCAGAATTTTGAAAGGAGAATACAAATTATGTTAAAGGGAATTCCTGAAATTTTATCACCGGAATTATTAAAAGTTTTATGTGAAATGGGCCACAGCGATCGTCTTGTTATCGCAGACGGTAACTTCCCTGTTGAATCTATGGGAAAGAATGCCATCACTATCCGCTGTGACGGACATGGTGTACCGGAAATCCTGGATGCGATCCTCAAACTGTTTCCACTGGATACTTATGTAGAGCATCCTATAAATCTCATGGAAGTTATGCCTGGCGATAATGTAGAAACACCAATCTGGGATACATATAAAGAAATCGTTGCCAAATATGACGAGCGCGGCGATAAAGCGGTTGGAAATATTGAACGTTTCGCTTTCTATGAAGAAGCCAAAACTGCATATTGCATTATTTCCACAAGCGAAAAAGCTCTGTATGCAAATATAATGCTTCAGAAAGGTGTTGTAATCAACAACTGATTTTGCTTTATCTTTTCGTTACTGTTCACAGTAACGTAGCCAAAATTCATTCCAGATTGCCTGCGGCAATGGAATTTTGACTTGTATGTCTCGGGATTTTGGCATATTCATGCCAAATATCATTTTTACACATTATACACACATCACACATACATATATATACAACAGGCTGGTATCTGTACACACAGATATCAGTTTGTTTTTTTTTGATTCCCCCTGATACAAACAGCCGCCCAAAGTCAGATCATCTCCAACTCCGGGCGGCCGATATACATTCTTACATATCGGTTTTATTTATTATTTGTAAAGAGGTCCATAATTCTTGCATGCTCTGAAATCTGCACCTTCTTTATCCATTCCAAATGCATTCCATGCTGCCGGACGATAGATATCTTTCTCAGGAACATTGTGCATGGATACAGGAATTCTCAGCATAGAGCACATTGTGATAAGATCTGCACCAATGTGTCCGTAGGAGATTGCTCCATGGTTTGCACCCCAGTTGTTCATTACATCATAAGCTGTCTTGAACGGTCCTTCTTTGCCATCGCATCTTGGAGCAAACCATGTACATGGCCATGTATAGTCTGTACGTTTCCACAGCTTGTCAGATACTTCTTCAGGAAGAGCTACTGTCCATCCTTCAGCGATCTGCAGAACCGGTCCAAGTCCTTTTACAAGGTTCAGACGGATCATTGTTGCAGGCATCTGGGCACGTGTTTCATAACGGCTGGAGTATCCGCCTCCACGGAAATATCCGTTGTCAGCCATACACCATTCTGTGTTTTCCATGATTGCTTTCTGGTCTTCTTCTGTGATATCCCACCACTGTTTCATAACAGCTGTTCCATCAGCTTCTTTTGCTTCTCCGTTAGCATCAAGGCAGGCAGCACCGGAGTTGATCAGGTGAAGGAAACCGCCGGCTTCTTTTGCTACGCCCTCAAGGTCATATCCTGTAGCTTTCTTAACAGCCTCCGGGCTCCAGTATGTACGAACATCAGCGAAAATCTGTGCTCTGTTTGTAAGAAGTTTCATGAACAGCATTCCAAGTCCGTTAAGAACATCGTTCTCTGTAGCCAGGATGTATGGTTCACGTGCTCCGTTCCAGTCAAAGGAGGTGTTCAGCATAGCTTCTGCAAAGTCACCGTTCGGATAGAAATCTGTCCACTGTCTCTGTCCCTGGAAACCGGCTGCCAGAGCATTGTGTCCGATTGCTTCTTCAGAGAATTTAGGATCAAGGTTGTCACAGCCGTTCATCAGTTCTTTGATGATAACTGCCATCTTAACAACAAACTCGAACTGCTCTTCTTTCTTTTCAGCTGAGAACTGAAGTTCTTCAGGGTTCTTATCCCAGCCAATCTTACAGGTTTCTTTTGCCCATTTCAGAGCTTTCTCAAATTCTGCGTGATCATAGATACCTTCTGTCATACGACGGATGATCTCTACCTCATCAACAGACTCAACTCTCATTCCAAGATAAGATTCGATGAAATCGGAATCAATGATAGATCCGCCGATACCCATTGTTACAGAACCGATCTGCAGATAGGATTTTCCTCTCATGGATGCTGCTGCAACTGCTGCGCGGCCGAATCTTAACAGTTTTTCTTTAACATCTTCCGGAATAGATGTGTCATCAGCTTCCTGAACATCATGTCCATAGATACCGAATGCCGGAAGTCCTTTCTGTGCATGTGTTGCAAGTACAGATGCAAGGTATACAGCACCAGGTCTTTCTGTTCCGTTGAATCCCCATACAGCTTTGATCGTCTGTGGATCCATATCCATTGTCTCAGCGCCGTAGCACCAGCATGGTGTAACTGTAAGAGTGATATCTACGCCTTCTTTACGGAATTTATCTGCACATGCAGCGCTCTCTCCAACACGTCCGATGGTTGTATCAGCGATTACAACTTTAACCGGTTCACCGTTGGAATATCTTAAATTCTCTTCAAATAATTTAGCAGCTGATTTCGCCATATTCATTGTCTGATCTTCCAGAGATCCACGAACATCCAGTGCTCCTCTACGACCATCGATAGTAGGTCTGATACCAATTACCGGATAGCTGCCAATTAATCTGCTCTTTGCCATAATAAAATACCTCCTGATAAATTATTGTAATATTCCCGCAGGATCATTTCCTGCTAGAGCGTGTCTGAAAAAGGCTTTCTGCAAGATGTGCGTCACAATTTGTGGGATATTTTGCCCGGATGAGGGCGCCGTAGCGGGCTACGGCAACTGAATTCGGGTGAAATATCCCGCAAAGTGGGGCGTGCAGATTGCGGGAATGATTTTTCAGACACGCTCTAACCCCCAAGATTACATTTTCACTTTTCGCAGCATCTTCTGACTGCAAATATAACAAAAATAATAACCTCTACACCTGTTGTGCCAAGTAGCCCGATAACCACTGTTCACTCCGTTCACAGCAGCCTGACCACTCAACTTTGTTACTGATATCTATTATATAATTGCATTCAGAAAATTACTTGTGTTATAATAGCAAAAAACAGTACAATATTCACTTTTTCTGTTTTAATCATAAAATTTCTGTAAATTTTGTAAGGAGGAAAGTTCTTTTGCATGATTTAAACCATAATGAAGACCGTCCAAGAGGCACTTATGAGTTTCCATTTGAGTTTCATCACATCGATCATACACATCCCAGATATGTCATGTCTTATCACTGGCATGTGGAATATGAAATAATTCGTATTCTGGAAGGTTCTCTTACCGTCACTTTAGACGAAAAAAGTTTTACAGCAGTTAAGAATGATGTCATTTTTGTACATAGTGGAATCCTTCATTCAGGAATTCCCCATGATTGTGTATATCAGTGCATTGTTTTTGATATGAACACTTTTTTGAAAAACAATCCTGTATGCGGAGAATATATCCAGAAAATCCTGCATCAGGAAACAATGCTTTTTCCACATTTTTCAGATGAGCATCCACAGATTCTGAACTGTATTTCTGTTCTGTTTGATGCCATGTATGAAAAAGATACCGGATATGAGCTGACTGTATTTGGACAATTTTACCACTTTTTTGGTTTGATTTTCAGTAATCATTACTTTATCGAAAATCCTACCCGAACGCGCAGAGACTATAAACGTATTCTCCAGTTGAAGCAGGTTCTGGAATTTATCGAAAAAAATTATGCCAATCCTATCACACTTCAGGAACTGTCTGCTTCTGTCTCTATGTCACCGAAATATTTCTGCAGGTTCTTTTCGGAAATGACCCATCAGACTCCTGTGGATTATCTGAACAGACAGAGAATTGAAGAAGCCTGTTTACAACTGGCGGCTACTGATGATTCAATCACAGAAATTGCTTACAGGAACGGATTTAATGATCTGAGTTATTTTATACGTACTTTTAAGAAATACAAAGGCATGACTCCCGGGAAATATAAGCGAAGATAAATCAGTACATCGCAAAAAGACCAGAACAGCTCTCTTCAGAACTGTTCTGATCTTTTTAATACTCCTTCGCAACTGTCTGGTGCCTTCAACAGCGGACTGCCAAATAGTTGTCATCCATCTTACAATATTTCATTTAACACAGACTGACCATACTCTGCCAGACTATGGTCTTCTTCTCCTGTACCGCCACTGATTCCAAGTCCACCGATAATTGTATTTCCGGACTTCAGCGGAATACCGCCGCCGAAAATAACGATTTTTCCACCATCCAGCTTGTCAACGCCATAAAAGGTTCCTCCGGGCTGTGCGATCTTCGAAAGTTCCATTGTAGACATCTTCACTGCCACTGCAGTATAGGCTTTCTTCATTGCAACATCGAAGCTTACAAGGAATGCTCCATCCATCACATGGACCGCAACCGGATTTCCTTCCGGATTGCAGACCGCGATTACCGCACGCTGCCCTCTGCGCACAGCTTCCTGCTCCAGTCTCTCGATCAGTTTCTTCGCTGTATCCAATGTTATCCTGCTCTGAATTCCCATTCGTTTAAGAACCTCCTGGATGACGGCTTCATTGATATCTGCCGTCTTTTTTAATACATCTGTATTACTGTCGGACGGTTCCGGCAATGCATCTGTATTATTATCAGACGTTTTCGCCAATGCACCCGCATGATCATCAGACAGTTCCACTGAAAGATCAGAGTAATACTCTATATATCTCGCCAAAATATACAGATAATCCGAAAGGCGGTTAAGAAATCTCTTACTCTCTGTATCTGCGCCAAACTTCACGCTGACCTGTGCAAGGCAGCGCTCTGTTCTTCTGGCAACAGTACGTGCAATATCTATCTCTGCAGCCAGTCGGCTCTTTCCTGTAAGCTTCTCCGGAACAGGCTTTTCGCACAGTGCTTCCAGTTTATCTGTTTCCGCCTCCAACACTGCTGTTTCCTTTTCACTGACTTTACAGTCACGATCATATGGGTTACTGACTCCCGCTGCGATCAGATCAAGATTCTTTTGAATACGTTCAAGAAGCTGAAGTATTTCTGACTGACGGAGCATACTTTTTACAAGTTCAATATGACTATTCAGTTCATCAGCCTCACCCATAAGGCGGATACGGTCATCAGACTTGGAAATATTACCGGCATGAGCCATATCTGTAATTCCTCTGTCTCCTCTTTTTGTATAAATACTCATCTCTTCTCCATCTCCTGTATCTGATTTCAGCGGCAGTCAGCATCTGCCGGAAATTATTGTCTTCATTTTCAGAATGACCATAATTTCGTATAAATCTTTATAATATCTTCTTTAGTCGGAACTCTCGGATTATTCACTGTGCAGGCATCTGCAAGTGCTGCGTCTGCCATCTTGTCAATTGCTGCAAAATATTCTTCCGGTGCAATTGTTCCCAGTTCCTGAATCGTCAGCGGAATATTCATCTCTTTCTGCATAAACTGAATCCAGTTTACCAGAGAACGGACCGTCATTACTTTATTATAATTGCTCAGTCCGAGAATGTGCGCAACATTGGCGTATCTCTTTACAGCCGGAAGATACTCTTTCTGGCTCTTACTGTGCTTATTGATATCAGAATTAAATTCTACGATATGCGGAAGCAGCATAGCATTTGCCCTTCCATGCGGAATATGGAACATTGCTCCCAGCTGATGAGCCATGCTGTGAGTGATTCCAAGACCTGCTGTATTAAAGGATAAACCAGCCAGACAGGAAGCTACATGCATTTTTTTACGCGCATGCATATCACTGCCGTCCAGATATGCTCTCAGCAGGAATACTCCGCAAATTTCAATGGCTTTCTCCGCAAGTGCAGAAGAGAATTCATTATGTGCAGTACTTACGTATGATTCCAGCGCATGTGTAAACACGTCCATACCAGTATCTGCTGTGATGGCCGGCGGAACACTCTTTACAAGCTCTGCATCCAGAATTGCTTCATCTGCTGTAAGGCTCTCTGAGATCAGCGGATATTTTACATGTGCTGCAGTATCGTTTACTACTGCAAAAGAAGTAACTTCTGATCCGGTACCACTTGTAGTCGGAATTGCGATCAGACCTACTTTTCCGTAATTGTTGATCTTCAGTGCAAATTCTCTGATTGCCTTGGAAGAATCAATCGCAGAACCACCACCGACTGCAACAACTGCTTCCGGCTGATATTCCAGGAACTTCTTTACCCCTTCTGCAATCTTGTCCACAGGTGCATCCGGCACAACGTCATGGAAAATATCGTATTCAATACCTGCACTGTTTAAAGGAGCAGTGATCAGATCGATCATTTTACTTTGTACCACAAATGGATCTGTTATAATGAGAACCCTTTTATACGGGATCTCTTTTAATCTGTCTAACGCGTTATCCCCAAAATGGATCGCGGTTTTCATCTCAAAAGTATTCATTGTATCATACTCCTATTTTCTTTGTCAGACAGGATATAGGCATTTTACATTATATTTCTCAAAGTGCTTCTTCCAGCGTTCTGTCGGTTCTTTGTCCGTCACTATAATATCTACTTCTTTCATGCTTCCTGCTACGGAAAACGCTGTCTGATCAAATTTAGAACTGTCAACAACCAGAATTTTCTTTCGTCCGGAACCGATCATCGCTCTCTTGGTAGATCCAAAAGCTTCCTGAGATTCCATAATCCCCCATTCCAGATCCAGTGCCTTACACGAAAAGATAACCTTATCTACATAATAAGAACGTATGGATTCGTCTGTCTTTGATCCAAGAAAAGCCAGATATCCTTCTTTCATTACGCCTCCGGTGGAGATAATGTTCCACCCGGATACATCAGCTAACTCCAGAAGTATTTCCATGGAATTGGTAATTACGGTAAGACGTTCTTTTTCCTTTAATGCTTTCGCCACAAAAACTGCCGTAGTACTCGCATCCAGGAAAATATGATCTCCGTCTTTCACAAGGGAAGCTGCAAGTTCAGCCATTTTCTGCTTTCCTGTAACATTCTGGTTCTTACGTACATTGAAAGGCAAATCAATGCTTACATCCTCATTGATCACAGCACCGCCATAACTTTTTATCGCAAGTCCTTCCTTTTCAAGTTTATCCAGATCACGGCGTATGGTCTCTTCAGAGACGTCATAAAGCTGGCTCAGCTCGCTGACCACCACTCGCTTTTCTGCCTGTAATTTTTCGAGAATCAGATTTCTTCTCTCCAGTGCAAGCATATCTTTGCCTCCTTTTTTCGAGAAATTTTTTATAAGTGTCAGGGGCAGAAACTTCTTACCCCAGATATTATAAAATACTGTCGATCATTCTTCTGTCAGGATGTGCGATAACGGAAGAATCCAGGTACATACCCTTGGCAGCTACAAGTTCTTTTGCCCTGTCAATGGAAGCCTCTACCGCAGAAACTTCACCGGTGATCATCATATATGATTTTCCGCACATACCTTTGGCAATACGAAGTTCTATCAGATCTACGATCGCAGTCTTAGCTGCCTGGTCTGCTGCTTCGATAATGGAAGCTGCATCATAAGTTTCAAGAATTCCCAGCGCACTGATATCTTCTACCTGAGTAGTTCCGTAAATTGCCGGGAAAATGGATTCATGCGGATTGCCCAGCACAAAGCTGTCAATGCATTTATCCTCATATGTAGTTACTGCCGTATCAACGGCGGCCTTTACCGCACTTAAGTCACCGGTAATAATTGCAATATATTTACCAGGACATACGGTCTGTGCCTCGACGATCTCTACCTCAGATGTTTTTACCATAGCATCTGCTGCAGTAACGCCTGTAGATGTGGTTTTAAATTCAATCATTCCGATTGCTTTACTCATTTTGTGCACGTCCTTTCTACTTTACTGCAATAATAATGTAACGGTCTGTTACTTCTGTTACTTTACCGCTGACAGAAGCATGAATACCAACGCTTAAGCCCTGTGCCGGCTGTGCGATCATCTGCCCTCTTATTACCTCATCACCGGCTTTGACCACTGCCTGTGCAGGTGCTCCGATGTGCTGGCTCAATAATATCCTTACTTTCTTAACCTGTACAAGTTCTTCTTTCAGAGGAGCATCCTTGTCATATCTCGTAAGACCAAGTCGCGCCATCAGACGTTCTTCCGGAACCTTACGGTATTCTCTGGATTCCTGTACCGGTTTCGGCTGTACACCCTGCGGAGGACGGATACCTGCTTTTCTCAGACCGCCCTTCATATCTGCGAGAAGACTTCTCGGTGCAAGACTCTGCGGACATGAGTACATCTCACATACACCGCAGGAACTGCAGAAGGAAGCATCTATATATGGATTCAGGTCTCTGAAATCATTATTTGATGCAGCTCTCATAAATTTCGCCGGATCGATCGGATGTCCCAGATTATGTCTCGGACATAAATCTGTGCAGGTATTGCACTGGCAGCAGATAGATGCTGCACGTTTTAAATCTATGGAAGAAGTCCGCTGCTTCTTCGCTACAATAAGATGGTCTTTTGGAAGGACCAAAATCGCATTTGTTGTCTTTGTCACCGGATCTGAACCATTTCCGATACGCCCCATCATCGGGCCGCCTACGAAATAGACAGGATCCTTCACTGTTGTGCTGCCTGCCTGTGCTACCACTTCCTCCAGAGTACATCCCAGGGGAACTCTCACTGTAACAGGATCACTTACTTCTGCAACAACAGATACATATTTGTCTGTAACCGGCTGCTTCTCTTCCACAGCACGATATACATTGTATACAGTTTCAACGTTAAATACGGCTACTCC
This sequence comes from Blautia sp. 1001283B150304_161114_C9, assembly GCF_015668165.1. Taxonomy (NCBI): domain Bacteria; kingdom Bacillati; phylum Bacillota; class Clostridia; order Lachnospirales; family Lachnospiraceae; genus Blautia; species Blautia sp. 1001283B150304_161114_C9. Next base: position 79,233 of record NZ_JADPGO010000005.1, read on the forward strand.
CTGCTCGATCGGCAGTCCTCCCGGCCGTACTACTCTTCCGGTTGCCTCATAAATAAGTACAACCTCATCTCCCATCGGATAAACTTCGTCCAGAAGATGCAGCCTCATGCCAGGAAATTCTTCAATATGCTGATTTAATGCATGAATTGTCTGTACATAAGACTTCTTAATTCCAATAATTGCTTCAGAAGCACCAACCGTCTCCTGGATCATATGGAATGTTTTCATAATTTCATATGCGTGTTTTTCCAATAACTGTCTGTGTAATTTCAGTAATGGTTCACACTCTGCACAGTTCATAAGAATGGTATTGGCCTTGTCTGTAAGCTTCATATAAGTAGGGAATCCGGCTCCGCCGGCACCTACCACACCATTCTGCTGTATAATATCCTGTAATTCTTTGATTTCCATGGCGTTACTCCAATCCTGCACCGTCATCAATGATACCGACAATTGCGGCATCTACCGGTGCTGTTTCTACGCCGCAGCCTATTCTTGCTGCGCTTCCCTGTGCCACCAATACATATTCACCAACTCCGGCTCCGATCATATCGATCGCAACCAGCTGGCTCAGGTCGCCTTTCATATGATGCACAGGCTCGATAATCATAAATTTACTTCCAATCAACTTCTCACTCTTTCGTGTGGATACCACACTTCCTACAACTTTGCCTACGATCATATGAGCCTCCAAATTATTTCTGATAATAATATTGGGGGCAAATACTTCTGCCCCCAATTAACGCTTAAGGGTTTCTGTTCAAAAACCTTATCGTGCAGGCACGAACGGCTTTTTGACCTTTGGCCCCCGATATTATTTAATTATTGTTACGGTAGTGCCTGTAGCAATCTTTGCTGCATTTGCTTCATCTGTATCAATATGCATTTCCAGTGTAAAGCTGTCGTCTACACGGATCTTGACCTGATTGAAGATGGTTCCTCTCTCATTATCTGCCTTTACTGATACGATATCACCGTCCTTCACACCTGCAGCCTGTGCATCTTTCGGAGACATATGTATATGGCGCATTGCCACGATACATCCCTCTTTCAGATAAACGGCTCCTTTTGGACCTACGATTGCGATTGGTGCACTTCCTGCAACGTCTCCGGATTCGCGAACCGGAACATTCATTCCAAGCTTAATGGCATCTGTCGCAGATACCTCAACCTGTGAAGCTTTACGCACCGGTCCAAGGATTCTTACATTCTCAATGGCACGAAGTTTCAGTCCCACAATGGTAACTGTTTCATTAGAAGCAAACTGACCTCCCATCAGCTCTTTCTTCTTCGTAAGCTGATATCCGGGTCCGAACAATGCTTCTACATGTTCCTGTGTCAGGTGAATGTGTCTTGCGGAAACCCCGATGGGAACCATGAATCCATCGCCTTTTTTTTCATTCTGATTGATTGCCTGAATGACCATTCTGGTAATCAGTTCAATATTATTAGATTCCAAGAATACACCTGCTTTCTGTCAAATATGACGGATTATAACCATCCGGCAGTCTGCTGTGCAGATACCGGACAGTTACGATGGATTACTATTTTAATACAGGCAGGATTTTCTCTACATCTGTATGTGGTCTTGGGATTACGTGTGTAGCAACTAATTCACCAAGTCTGGATGCTGCTGCGCTTCCGCTTTCTACTGCTGATTTAACAGCTCCTACATCTCCACGTACCATAACTGTTACAAGTCCGGATCCGATCTTCTCTGTTCCTACTAATGCTACGTTAGCAGCCTTGCACATCTGGTCTGCTGCTTCGATTGCTGCTGTAAGTCCTCTGGTTTCTACCATTCCTAATGCTTCCTGTGTCATAACTTTCTCCTCCTTATGAGATACTGTTTCCTTTATCTGTTCTTTCTGGGATTCTGTTTTATTTGCTGTTTCTGCCGCCGTATCTGCCGTCTGAGCTTTTACTTCCGGTTTTGAAGAAGTTTTTGCTTTCGTTCTTCTTGGAGCGGCTGCCTTTTTAGGGGCATTTTTATCTGCTTCCGGTTTCTTCTCTTCAGCCATTATTCATCCCCCTGATTGTTCTTCCAGCGACTTGCACTTAATTCCACCATTCTGACGATTTCTTCATGGGGACGTGCAATTACTGCATAACTTACCGGTTTCTTGATCGCACCTGTCGCTGCTGCATTTACTGCTTCTGTAACGGCAGATACATCGCCTTCAACTATAATAGTAACCAGTCGTCCGCCCAGCTTACGTTCCCATGACGCCAGCTCAACGTCTGCAGTTTTGCACATGATGTCCAGTGCATCGATTGCTGCAACGACACCAGTGATTTCTATAAATCCATATGATTTACTCATGAGCGAACTCCTTTTTTACACTTCTCAATCTGCTGGTCAGATGCTTGGAAGGATTTTCTCTACGTCTGTATGAGGTCTCGGAATTACATGAGTAGCAACTAATTCGCCAAGTCTGGATGCTGCTGCGCTTCCGCTTTCTACTGCTGCCTTAACAGCTCCTACGTCTCCGCGTACCATAACTGTTACAAGTCCGGATCCGATCTTCTCTGTTCCTACTAATGCTACTTCAGCTGCTTTTGTCATTGCATCAGCTGCTTCAATTGCTGCTGTAAGTCCTCTGGTTTCTACCATTCCTAATGCTTCCTGTGCCATTTCTGCTTCCTCCTGAATCTACAAATAAATATCTGATTATATTTTAACTGATGCCCAATGGATATGCAACTGCTAATCCTTATCCAGGGCGCTGATCTTCAGCATTTTTTCCGTTCCCTCTTCCGGGTTCGGGATCACATAATGCTGTACCACACCAGTCATTCTGTTTGCAACTTCCATGCCTGCTTCCACAGCCGCTGTAACATCAGTTACACTTCCTCTGAATTTAATGCAGACAAGGAGCGGTACCGGCAGGCTGTCAGCATTGGCTGGTTTGTTTTTATCAAAAACCTCCAGGCGGACATTTGCTGCCTTACATCCGGCATCGCCTGCTACAAAGGCTGTCGCCAGCCCGAATACCTCTAAAATTCCTACAGCTTCTGCCATTTCTTTTCTCCTCTATTGCCAGGCTTATTATTTGTTGCTACTGTTCACTCCGTTCACAGCAATACTCTTTGCGGGATATTACCGGTGAACAGTAACTATTTGTTTACAACTGCGATCTTAAGACCTGTCATTGCCAAGTTTGTCTGAAGAGCTTCGTTGATCTGCTCTAACGGGAATTTGTCTGTAATTAACTCAGACATTGGAAGACCGATTGCATTTGCTCTCTTAAGGAAATCAAATGTTGTAACATAATCTCTGAGAGTGTAAACCCAGGAACCAACCAGATTGATTTCTTTGGAGCAAAGATCAAAGTGCGGGTTAATTGTAGCATCTCCACCATTGATGAAGAAACCAAGTTCGCAAAGGCCGCCGCCGTTACGGATAAATTTATAAATATTTGCATGAGCTTTTGGATTTCCTGTACACTGGAATGCAAAATCTGCAAGGTGTCCACCCTGTGCTTCTTTTACAGCCTCTGTCAGTGCTTCGATTCCTTTGAAGTTCATGAAGTTAACGCTTGTATCTGCTCCCATTCTCTTCGCAAATTCAAGACGTTTCTCATTTCCGTCTACTGCGCAGATATGTTCTACGCCCATAGTACGAAGTACTGCAATGCAGATCAGACCGATTGGTCCGCAGCCCTGAACTACAACTCTGCTGTTGAAACGAAGGATTCCGGTTGTTTTTGCTCTCTCTACTGCATGTACAAGCACTGCACATGGCTCAATGAGAATTCGGGAATCCAGATCCAGATCACTTACATTAAAGAATGTAGTTCCGAAGTTTCCGCCTCTTAAGAAGATGTAATCAGAGAACCATCCGTTGAGATGTACATCATCGTCAGGAAGAAGTCCGTATACATCAGCTCCGCCTACGTTCTTCTTGTTCAGGTCGAACATTGTGATTTCCGGATCATCTTTAAAGATCATACAAGTAACGACTTTATCGCCAACCTTTACAGGTTTTCCTGCAGTATCTACTTTAACATTCTTACCCATAGCCACGATTTCACCTGTACCTTCATGTCCAAGTGCTACCGGGATCAGGCCAAATGGATCTCTTTTAAATTCATGTGCATCTGTACCACACACACCGCATCCTTCAACTTTAACCAGGATATCGTCATCTCCAATCGGAGGAATCGGATATTCTTTCAGTTCGAAATGTTCCTTTTCAGTTAATACAGCTACTCTGGCTGTCTTCGGGATTCCAGTTGTTGCTGCCGGTGCAGAAACTGTTGCTGCTGCCGGTGCATTTCCTGTCATGCCGGAGAGAACCTGTTTCACGATTTCTTCTATATTTACATTATTCATGTCCATGTTCTTTCTCTCCTTAACTCATCATCTTTAACGAATGCAAAGGCTGTCTGCCATTACGCAGCGTCTTCTCTTGGTAAATGTACTTGCGCAGGTAAGACCTTCACCTGTACGGCTTGCGATTGTAAATGTACAATAGCCTTCACCGCCAAATCCTAATGCAGCATAGGATGGTGCATTCTTTACAAGGATTGCTGTATCAATTGCTTTCGCATATTTTGTAATATTATCAATATTCTTTGAATGGATATGTGCAGAATGGCGATTTCCGTGTTCTAACCATACTGCCTGTTCCACTGCATCATCAAAATCTCTTGCTCTTACTACACCAAGGATCGGCATCATAAGCTCTGTTGTGATCAGCGGATGTTCCTTCGGTCCTTCAAATACGATACAGCGGATATTTGCCGGTGCATTGACACCGATCATGGAAAGAAGTGTTCTTGCGTCACGTCCGACACATTTACGGTTCAGTTTTCCGCCTGCCAGAACTACTTCTGTAAGTTTATCCTGTTCTTCTTTAGATGCAAGATAACAATCATTCTCAGTTACAAGATAATGCATCAACTCATCTACGATAGAAGAAACTGCTACGATCTCTTTCTCTGCGATACATGGAAGATTGTTATCAAATGTACATCCGTTTACAATGTCTGTTGCCGCTTTACGGATGTCAGCTGTTTCATCAACAAGTGCCGGAGGGTTTCCTGCACCTGCACCAATGCCACGTTTGCCGGAAGAAAGAACTGCAGTTACAACTCCAGGTCCCCCGGTTGCTGCAATAAGCGGGATGTCTTTATGTTTCATCATTACATTGCTGGTTTCAAGAGTAGGTTTCTCTACAGTAACCGCAATATTATCCGGTCCGCCGGACTCTAATGATGCTTCATTCAGAAGATTGATCGCATAAATGGAAGTCTTGATTGCTGCCGGATGAGGATTAAATACAACTGTATTTCCTCCTGCAAGCATTCCCATTGTATTACATAAAATTGTTTCACTTGGATTGGTACATGGAGTAATAGCACCGATCACACCGAAAGGTCCCATTTCAATAAGAGTTAATCCTCTGTCTCCTGACCATGCAGTTGTTGTAATAACTTCTGTTCCCGGTGTCTTATCAGCTACGAGATGATGTTTGAGAATCTTATCTCCTACATTTCCCATACCGGTCTCTTCCACACCCATGCGTGCCATTACTTCTGCATTTTCTTTTATTTTCTTACGAATGCAGGTAATAATTTTTTCTCTCTGATCCATGGACATTTTCTTTACAATAAGCTGTGATTTCTTGGCAGCTTCAATTGCATCATTCATTTCTTTAAAAATGCCATGTTTGCCAGTCGGAGCGTCTGCTATCTGCATTTTTGCCATAACTTCCTGTACAATTTCCTGTACCATATTCTCATTAATTGGCATGAGACTGTCCTCCTTGATTATCTATGCTCTTATTTCATTCCTAACTGAGCCATTACTTGTTTTGTAATCTCAGCAACTAACTGTGCATCAGATGCAGCATTATTCTCTGCCGGTTTTGAATCTCCACCTACGAAATCATACTGATATCCAGGGAATTTCTTGAATTCTCCGTCCTGACATGCTCCACCGCAGTTATGACAGTTCTTGCCGTCTTTGTTCAGGCAGAGGTTTGCCGGATGTTTACCAGCCATACCGAATTTACGACGAATTTCATAAAGTTTCTCAATGTTCTTCTCATCAAATTCCTTAGGTCCGCCAAGAACTTTTGACTGATACAGAAGCTGTGCGTAGAACTCAACAGATTCCATCTTCATGTAAGCTGCGTTTAAGTCTGTGCTCCATGTCAGTGCTCCATGGTTCTCAAGAAGAACTGCATCGAAATATGGAAGGTATTTCTCAAGATTATCCGGAATCTCCATTGTAGATGGTGTACCGTATTCAGCGATCGGAACGCATCCAAGTGAGATAACTGCTTCAGGCATGATCGGCTGTGTCAGCGGAATACCTGCAATTGCAAAAGATGTTGCATAAATCGGATGAGCATGCACAACAGAACCTACGTCCGGTCTCTTCTCATAAACTCTCATATGCATTTTGATTTCAGAGGATGGTTTGAATCCCGGGTTAGCCTGGATCACATTTCCTTCTCTGTCTACTTTACAGATATACTCCGGTGTCATAAAACCTTTGGATACACCTGTAGGTGTGCAAAGAAATTCGTTGTCGTTCAGTTTTACAGAGATGTTACCATCGTTTGCAGCTACCATGTTGCGGCTGTAGATTCTTCTTCCGATGTCGCAGATCTGTTTTTTGATTTCATATTCGTTTACCATGCTCATTTTCCTCCTTAAGGCATTGATATAGTTTTTGACGTTTCTACCTGTGATTTTACACTATCGGTCATAAAAAGTCAATACATTTCCGTTGTTTTATGTTGTTTTTACGGGTTTTATTGTGTTGTTTTTGTTTGTTTTTTTCTTTTTTTATTCCAATAATCGTATCAGATGCAAAAAATGCCTCATCCACCGATCTGACAGTCCAGACCGCAGACCGCATGTACTGCCTTTTTTAATGTTTCCATATGTTCTTTGGACGGTGGTTCCACATTTCCCATCAGATATGGTCTGCCAAGTCCCTCATATTTATCCTGTCCAAGTCTGTGATACGGAAGAAGATGAATCTTGTCCACTCCGGGAAGTGTGTCTGCAAACCTTGCAATCCCCTGGATTTCCTCCACTGTATCATTAAATGTGGGTATCACCGGTACACGGATTACCAGCCTGGTTTTACCGGAAAGCGCCACTTTTCTGGCATTTTCCATCATCAGTTCATTGGAACGTCCTGTAAATTCTTTATGTTTCGCAGGATTTATATGTTTAATATCCATTAAATAAGTATCCAGATACGGTAAGATTGTCTCAATCGTCTCCCATTTTGCACATGCCATACTCTCGATCGCAGTAGAAATCCCTCTCTCTTTGGCAGCTCTCAGAAGTGCTCCTGAAAATTCCGGCTGACAGAGACATTCTCCGCCGGAAAGAGTCATACCTCCGCCCGAGCGGTAATAGTATACCCTGTCTTTCTCAACTTCTTCAATCATCTCCCTGACTGTCACATCACGTCCGATGACCTTGTCTTCTCCCTGCACTTTCATTGTCTGGATCTTATATTCCTGAGATTCCGGATTGCAGCACCATTTGCACCGCAGGACACAACCTTTCAGAAATACGATCGTCCTTATACCCGGTCCATCATGAATAGAATATTTCTGGACATCAAACACTCTGCCCTTTGTATCCAAATAGTCCATGCTTTTCCTTTCTTATTCTGTTATCCATACATCCTTTGCCTGTCACTTTTACTTCCTGCAAAAAACGTCTGGATCAGAAGCCCTGTTCTGTACGACGGATGATGTCATCCTGAAGGGAACGGGAAAGTGTCGTAAACAGTGCACTGTAGCCTGCCACGCGTACTACCAGATGTTTGTATTTCTCAGGATGTTCCTGTGCATCCAGCAGTGTCTGCCTGTCAACTACATTAAACTGCATGTGCATTCCCTTCTGGTCAAAGTATCCGCGGATTAGTGCAACGAATTTCTCCAGTCCCTCTCTTCCTGAAAGTGCGGATGGGTGAAATTTCTGATTAAAGAGTGTTCCGTTGGATACAATAAAATGATCCAGTCTGGATACGGAAGTTGCCGCTGCCGTAGGTCCCTTTACATCCTTGCCCGCAGATGGCGAAACGCCGTCTGCAACAGGTGTGTGTGCATATCTTCCATCCGGTGTTGCTCCAGTCTGTCCGCCCAGCGGTACATTTGCAGATACAGGATACAGACCTGCCTGGAACTTTCCGCCTCTTGGATTGTTATACTTCTGAAGCGGTTTGGAATATGTATAGGCAACTTCTCTTGCAAAATAATCAACTTCCGGAATATCATTTCCAAATTTCGGAACTTCATCGATCATATCGTGGATTTCTTTGAATCTCTGTGTCTTCTGTTCACCCGGTTTCATTCCCATGAAAGTTTTCAGAAGTCCTTCTGCAGTGGAAGCATCCACATTTCTGCCTGCTTTCTGCATTGCCTTCATGATCATCTCTGTCATATCACCGGCGGACTGCGCATCCAGTCCTTTATCATAGTTCCATGCAAGAGCTTCCTTAAGTTCTTTCATAGATACTTTCTTATCCTCATAGACCAGTTTGCGGATTGCAAAAAGTCCATCTGCCATATTGGCGATTCCAAATCCCTGAGGACCTGTAAAGTTGTAAACAGCTCCACCTTCCTGGACAGACTTGCCTTCTTTCAGACAGTCATCTATCATACAGGAAAGGAATGGTAACGGACAGCGTTCCGCATGAGCTACATCAATAGCATTATCTGCATTCACCAGCAGAGAAATGCAGTATTCCATCTGTTTCTTATATGCGTCAAAGAATTCATCAAAGGTCTTCATCTGAGTGACATCGCCGGTAGGGATTCCCACCATCTCACCTTTATCCATACCATTCGAAAAAACAAGTTCCAGAGGTCTGCACATATTAAAGAATGCGGCATCATGCCACCCTTCTGTCTTACCGGCTTTCTGCGGTTCCACACATCCGATAATATTGTACTCTCTGGCATCCTCCAGAGATAAGCCTCTGTTCTGCAGTGCCGGAATAATCACCTCATCATTGTAATATGCAGGAAGTCCGATTCCTGTTCTCGTAAGCTCGGCTGCCTTTATCAGGAATTCATGCGGAGAACCATTCCATACTCTCACAGAAAGTGATGGAGCCGGAAGATGCACATGCATAGATGCCTGAATACACATAACAGAAAGATCGTTAGTTACATCCTCTCCCTCTTTATTCTGACCACCTGCGATCAGATTCTGGAAAAGGCTGTATCCTGCAAATCCTTCCGCTGAAGCCGCATCACGACATTTATTCAGGTCATTTAATTTAACCCAGATGCAATCCATCAATTCCTGTGCGAACTCTCGGGTAATTGTTCCTGCTTCCATATCCTTCTTATAATATGGATACATATACTGATCAAAGCGACCCGGTGAAATAGAATGTCCACTGGATTCCATCTGAAGAAGCTGCTGTACAAACCAGAATGACTGACATGCCTCATAGAAATTCTGTGCACCCTTTGCCGGTACCCTGCTGCAGTTCTCTGCGATAACAAAAAGTTCCTGTTTTCTTACCGGATCACTTGTCTGTGCCGCCATTTCCTGCGCAAGTTTTGCATATCTGCCTGCATAATCGATCACCGCCTTACAGCTTAAAATCACTGCCTCAAGGAAGTGAGACTTTCTTGCATAATTACCGTCACCGACACTGCATCCATCCAGCTCTTTCTGAGCCTTCTCCATGATTCCCTCAAAACCGGTTTCCAGTACTTCCCAGTATTTAACTGTTACATGTCCTACACCATTGTAAAAATAGTTCCCAGGTGTAAAAATATTGTGTTCAATTGCCTTGATTGCTTCCGGTGCCATATAGGAAGTTGCAAGTTCACTGGTTGTTTTCCCTTTCCAGTACTTATCTGCCTCCTTAAGTTCGGCTTTGGTCTCCTCAGCAATCTCAAAAGGATCCGCAGTTCTGGTCGCAACTGTATCCAGTTCAGCTTCCAGCCACTCATAAGAGAACTCCGGAAATGTCTGACATCCCCTCGGCGCAATCGTACTGCTTCCGACAATCAGTTCATTGTCACGGATAATGATCGGAATGTTATGAAGAATATGCGCAAAAGCCTTTGCTCTGCGTGTGATGATCGGTTCTCCTTCTGTTTCCTTATAAGATTCTGTGATCAGCTTTGCTCTGGCTGATTCGATCACCGGCATATGTTCATACAATGCATCTACCAGTTTCTGAATTCTGGGAGACTTAGGAATATCTGATGTTTGAAATTTTTCCATGTTACTCCTTTCTCATGAATAAAAGCTGCACCCATACCAGACCCCAATACATTCCGGTATCATTCTGACAGCAATATCCTCCATGTTTTCATATAGATTCATTATACCTTATGGCTATCGCGAAGTCAACATAAATCAACATGTGTATCCTGAACTTTTATGTTGTTTTTTATTTGTTTTTTCTTCCGTTCTGGTTGTTTTTGTTTTGTTTTTATGATTGACATTTCATTTTTCTTCAGACACGTTAAAAGCAGCATATCAGGTTATGATCCATAACTCTGATATGCTGCTTTTTAATATCGTATATTGTTTTTTCTGCATCGGATGGCTTTAATGAGCATGCTTTTCCATCGCTGCACTCCCATATATTCATATACACTTAACTATTGTTTCCTGTTCTCTTTTTGTTCTCTGGCTTCTCTTACTTTCTCCCTCTGTTTCGTCAGATCGTAATAATCATCTGTAAGAACCCCATGTTTTCGCATCATATCAAACACAGTCTGCTGAGCAGGTGTCATCTTCATGCCAATAGAATTATTATAATCCGTAAGAACGCATCCTGTTTTCTCAATCAGCCAGAACAGCGGAGAATCATCATCCGGGATCATTTTCCAGATTTCGTTCTCTGTCCATGGAAGCAATTCCATCATTCCATGAAGATGTCCTCTGGGTATTCTTACGTAATCGCCGTCCGGCTTGATCAGACCGTCAGAAAAGTTCTCATCCTTAATTTTCATCTCATTTAACAGTTCTTCTGTTATCTTCATCCTCTTTTCCTCACCCTCGAGTATTGCTTTTTCCTATTATACGTTTCCCGCCAGAGTTACGCAAGTAAAAAGTCTGAATAGCCTCTTTCCTCGTTACTGTTCACTCCGTTCACAGTAACGTAGCCAAAATTCATTCCAGATTGCCTGCGGCAATGGAATTTTGGCTCGTATGTCTCGGGATTTTGGCATATTCATGCCAAAACACCTCGCGGGATAGTGGTGTGTGAACAGTAACCTTTCCTCAAAAATATATCACGTTCTATAAAATTCCATCTTGATTAAATTGCAAAAAAATTGTAGACTATATATGCACACACATTAATAGTTTTTGTTAATTAAGACTGATTTGAGGTTTCCTCATAACGTCTCAATTATACACACACATTTTCTAAAAAGAGCAGCTGCATCATCCGATGCGCTGCTCTTTTAGTTCCACTGTTTATTTTGTAACTGTTCTCTGCCGTCGACGGCATTCTTTAATGATTTTAACTCTTACTTTTTCTTCTTCAGGAAATAAATAAGTAAAATTATGATAACAATAATCCCGATACCACTAATCCAGATTACAGGATTCTTCATTCCTGAATCTGCTTTTACATTCTTTCCTGATGTTTTCTGACTCTGCTTATCATCGGATTCCTTGTCTTCTGTCGAAGCAGGCGTCTCTGTTTCTTCCGGTGTTGGCGTTGCGTCTTCTGTAGGTGTTGCCTCCGGTGTCGGTGTTGCTTCTTCTGTAGGTGTTGCCTCCGGTGTCGGTGTTGTTTTCGGAGTTGGAGTTGCTTCCGGTGTCGGTGTAACAATATCAGCAGCAGCCGGGACATTTCCTGAGGTACCTGCAGCCTCCGGTGCATCTCCGGATACATTTTCATTCACATAATCTGTATCCCTGTCAAGATTCAGCCATCCCTGTGTCACACCATCTGTGTCTGTTTTCCCCCAGTTTGTTCCGTCTTCTCCCCGCATATACTGAGAAATATGTACGCTTGTCCCATCCGCAATTCCGTCTGCTCCTGAAACTTCATCAAATTTCTCTCCAGGTCCGTTATAAACCGGTACATTTCCGCCATTTCCCTGAATCTTTACTTCAAAATCCACATCTTTTCCGCCAAAAGTACGATACTCTTCATTCACTGCGTCTGCCCTGGAAGCCGGATCCAGATCATCCATAGGAATGTATCCGTTCATCCCATGATACTGGGTATATGCCCACTTTTTGCCGTCCGTTCCATCTTTCTCACCCAGAACATGGATTGCAGTTCCATTCGGAATCTGACCGTCATTCAGTTTAATTCCCTTCGGATCCGCTTCATCATAAATATCTGCTCCACCCTGTGCACTCTGTACGATCATGTAATAATCTGTTGCATAATCCGGATTCTGGCTCTTTCCATCATCAGCATAAACAGAAACCGCTGTCACAATAATGCACAGCAATATTGCCAATACTGTTCCCAACCTTCTCTTCATAATCTCTTTCCTTCATTTCTCATTTTCTTTTTACAGCAGATGAACTTTTGTATTTGCTGTATGTGTTCCCATAAGGCTCTTTCACGTATGCTTTTACTACATAGTAGTATGATACACCTTTTTGTGCTTTTTTGTCCAGATATGAAGAAAGATTTCCACCGGAAATTCTCTTTATCAACTGATAAGAACCTCCTTTTTTCTTTCTGTATATATAATATCCGTTACATTTTTTCTGTGGATTCCATCTGATTCTGATTCCCTTCTTTTCAGACTTCACAGAGGAAATCTTCTGCAACGAAGGTGCCGCCTTAACCACATCGCCGGTTGTATATTTACTGTAGTATCTTTTTCCGGATGCTTCATAATATGCCTTTACCGTATAACGGTATGAAGCATTGGCTTTAACTTTACTGTCCTTATATTTTAATGTGGAAGTCCCGACATCTGCGATTTTTGACCATTTTCCTCCTGCAGCAGGTTTTCTGTACACATAATATCCAGTAGCTTTCGAAACCTTTTTCCATGAAACAAGATTATACCCGGAATTATAAGCCTTCACCTGAAATACCGGCGTATCCGGCACCCATGACTGATTTAAAGTTCTCGTATGTGCCTTGATCCTTACAGTCCAGTTTTTTGTCTTTCCATCTGACCATTCTGCTGTTGCTAATGCACCCTTATGAAAAGTCTGTCCTGACTCTATCCCTGCTGTGGAAGTAAACCATTTGCTTCCACCTGATGTCTTATAACCGGCATTTGCTTCCACACCAAAACTGATATAACTGATTCCACTGTTAGTAATCACTACCGAATACCTGCTCCCCTGCTTCAGCATTACTTCCGGTACAGTAACTGTCTGCACCCCTGCCACTGGCTGTTCAACTTCACAGGGCTGCGTATACGCAGCAGTTCCACTTTCCGGATCTGAAAGATCTGTAAGATCTGTATATACCTGTATTTTATATGAAGCATTATCATTCATGGTAACTACATTGATTTCTCCCAGAGCCTCTTCGTTTCCATTCCCTGCCTTCGTTTCATAAACAACTGATACTGACTGTCCAGGCTGTACTTTTATAGAAGAAATAGCTGAAGAACCATCATAAAAATAGTTATTATTATATTTCTGATCAGAAACAGTCACTGCCTCTGCACTTACAAGATTACTGATATTGGGATCCTGATAGGAAAGATAGTAATATCCCCCATCTCCCTTGTTCTCTCCCCAACTGTTTTTTATGATCCAGGCACCATCTGATGTCACATTGGAAACAGGCAGGAAATTATTCTTTGAATAATTATCATCCCATCCTACGACTGTTACAATATGATTAATCACAGTCGAACTCGATTTTCCAACAGGATAACAATATGCAGCCGTATCTGGATTTGCATAATTATCTTTCATATAAAGCATTATGGATACTGCATGATCATTCAGCAGCATTTCCTTCATACGTTCCTCACTGTATTTGGAAAAAGATGCATTTTTCAGATATGCCACAGAATTATAAGCCTTACTCTCCGGAATCTGTACACTCAGATTCTGCTGATGCAAAGAATCCGTAGGAAACGGCACATCATCTTCTGTAGTCATTCCCGACCAGGTGCTGAGATAGATAGCCGCCAGATAATCATTGCCTCCTATCTCATGATAATCTCCCAGTACCGAGTTCACATCATCGGGAGTATTTTCCAACGGATCATTCTGTCTGTTTGAAAAAAAGTATGATAAGTGTTCCTCTGACAGATCATAAGTTCCTTTATTCTGTGCCAGAAGTGAAGTTTCCATAATTGCCGCCATCCCAAAAGCCCAGCAGGTTCCAAATGGATTCTGATTTTTTACAGAAGTAACCAGTCCTTCTTTTCTGGAATCATAGGAGGATGGAAATGCTGTTTCTCTGCTTCCATATGCAGCGTAAACTGATGTCAGATCACTCTCTACTTCAGGTCCCGGATCTATCGGTTTTAAATTTTTAAAAGGTTCTAACTCTTCTTTTCTTTCCTCTTCTGTCAACGGACGACCTTTGATATATCGAATTCCATCTGTATTTTCTTCCGTTGCTTCTCCATCCTGGAACTCCTGTTTTGCATCATCGCTTCCGAACAGTTCTGCATCAGATTCCGTATCTGTTCCAAATTCATCTGCCTGTGAACTTTGAAATTCTTTCAGATCTGATGTATTTTCTTCTGTCTCTCTGTTGACTCCGGATCCAAACATTTCCTGACCCGCAACGGGTACCGATGTACAAACCATTGCATAAGCCAGAAAAACTGACAATGCGCGTATCGCTGTATTTCTTTTTTTCATGTAGTAGTTAACTCCCTTGCGTAAATATAATATTATTATATCAGTATCTTTTTTGTTTTTCAACCATGATCAATGACAAAAACCGTCGGAAAACAGTAAATTTTCCCTGTTTTCCGACGGCTCTATGTAGAAATGCAGAGCTCTGCCGACAAGAAAATGTCGCCAGGAAAAGACGTCAAATGCCTGTGATGCATTTTCTTCTGTGCATGTGAAAAGTGTGGAAAATGTGTGTGAAATGCTTTATATACTAACTCAGAACAGACTTGAAAATCTTACAGACTCTTCTCTTTTGCTATCCTTATTCTAGCAGAACAAGCATTGTATTACAATGAAAATCGTTCTTTCTTATTTGTGCTAATCTGACACATTGTTACTGTTCACTCCGTTCTAAGCAGCAACGCATTCTCCTCTTATTTGCTGATACTTTCCTTTGCTCTTTTCATCATATCAGCCAGTTCCTGGTATTTTCCTGTGACATATCCATAGTTTTTTCGCTTATGCGGAAGCATACAGTTTGTGCAGTCTTTA
This sequence comes from Blautia sp. 1001283B150304_161114_C9, assembly GCF_015668165.1. Taxonomy (NCBI): domain Bacteria; kingdom Bacillati; phylum Bacillota; class Clostridia; order Lachnospirales; family Lachnospiraceae; genus Blautia; species Blautia sp. 1001283B150304_161114_C9. The sequence goes on from NZ_JADPGO010000005.1 coordinate 94,532, forward strand.
ATTCCCTTTTCCGTATACCGGAAATTCCCACCGCATTTCTCACCCAGGGCATATAGCGGGCAATAACAGAACAGACAGTTAAAATCATCCGGATCTGCATTCTTATGACACGGAAAAAATTCACATTTCTTATGGCTGAAATAAGAATATTCTTTCCCTTCCCAATAAGGTTTCTCCATTGCTACCTCTCCTCTCCTGTTGCAAGTTTTTATCTTTCCAGAATAATTCCGTTTTCTCAGTCTCCATCAATCCCACCCATCAGAGGACAGAGGACGAAATAAAAAAAATACTCTAATAAATTATCAATTTCTCTTCACATAACAAAGCATTGAAAATTCATTACAGTATTTTTCACAGATCATACATTTAAAATTAATAAGAGGGAGCGATGCTACCCCGGGGTAGAAAAAAATCCGTTCATGAGTGCGCGGAGGGAACGAATAAATCCGAAGTAGTATCGCCTGCCATTTAATCATGTATAATTCATAAAGAACAGGCGCATTCCATAAAAAATGTCTGCCTTCGATAAAAGCAGACAACACTCCGAAGCTGCGGATTCAACGGAGTTGGTTGTTACACTTTACACGGAAGTTTAACCTCGCCATACCAAGCAGGTTTCCTGGCTCCAGGCTCATCGCTCCTCTCTCCTTCTCATGCTATGGCACAATGGACATTCTGAGATTTGCTCCTCTGTTACAGTGACCGGATCGCTCAGGTTTCTCACCTGATTCCCTCTTTCTGTACTGCTCTTTCTCACAGTATCAGCACTTAATATGTTCTGTATGGAATTATACTGTCATTATAATAACACCCTGCAACAAGCTTGTCAACTATTTATCAATATATTTTTCAATATTCCACACCTTCCGGCAGCGGATCCCATTCATTCAGACCAAGACTCTGTCTGAATTTTGCTTCTTCCAGACTCAGCTTTGGAACATCCTCATTCAAAAACGCTCTCAGCTCATCAATCCCCTCTCCGGTCACATTGTTTACCAGAAAAATTCTTTCACATCCTGCATTCAGCATCCACTGACGCACCATTGGAACATTCGCATAAGGAGAATCTATTTTCGTAATGATTCCTATCAGTGGTCTCAGAATAAATGCATTACTGCCATAGCCAAACAAACTGAAAGGTTCATCTGCTGACTGTACCATTGCCACCACATCTGCTTCAAAAGAAAAACAGGCCAGCCCTACGCTGAAATGCTTGGACTCTGCATACTCTCCCGGCGAATCAATGGTATCATCATCCGTATTCGTATACTGCGTTTTTACATAATGAAGTTTTTCGCCTTTTAATGCCTGCGTTAATGAAGTCTTACCTGCTTCACTTCTGCCCATCAGAAATATTTTCTTCATATTTAATGTCTGTCCCTTTCACTTCTCTCAGCTATTCCGGCAATTACATAAGCACCATCGGTACAGAATAACTGACTTTTCGTATGTTTTAACTTTTGTGAACTGCACAAGTCTTAAAGCCAAGCACCTCTCTAAAAAATTTCACCACTTCTTCCACTGCAGTCTGAACTTCCGTCAGACCTCCCGTAAGGATCAATGATCCGCTGAAGCGATCCATGAAACCAATCTCCACATTTGCACTTTTCACTGCAATATCAGCAGCTACAACCACTGCTTCCCATGGGGTAAAACGAATCATTCCGATTGCTTCTCCTGTGTGGTCTTCTCCCTCATGGACTCCAATATGCAGACCAAGATTCTGATAAATACAGCTCTGTGAAGGATTGATCACATGCGCTAGGCACACTTCCTTTCCCGGAACCCTTACCCTGGTCATACGCAGCTTTTTTCCCTTTAGTTTCTCATAATCCTGGTTATAAAGCTTTTCCAGTAATTCTCTGGTTGTCATCCCTGCCATCCCAACACTTCCTATCTTTTGGTAATCTTGCAGACTACATAACCCAGAGTGTCTCTGAAATAATCCACAACCTCAGTCATCGCTGACATTACATCGGAAATCTCTCCCGTAATGATCAGTGTGCCTGTAAATCGATCTGCAAATCCCAGATAAACATTTCCGCTTTTTACCGCAATATCAGATGCGATCACTGCAGATTCAGGCGGTGTCATATTCATAATTCCGATTGCAGATGAACGGTAATCCACCTGCGGATTCAGTCCAAGCTTCTGGTATATGACCGGAGCCGGCCCTCCCATTACATGTGCAAAAGTAATCTCCTTGCCAGCAACTGTTTCCTGTACAATTCTTATGTGTTCTACATGGTCATTTGCCATTTATCATTCCTCGCTTTCACTATTCAACTATAATCCGGATAATTCATGAGAATATTCTTTCCCACTGATGTCTCCAAAAACAGATTTAAAATTTTATATGTATCTCTTCAATTACATAAACTGTACTATCCATCCAATTTTATGTCAAGGTAAAATCCACCTGAAAATCGGTAAAATATTATACATGGTTACGGTTCACTCCGTTCACAGCAACACGCTTCGCGATGCATAGAATTTATGCTAATCGCATAAATTCGCACGGTATGTCTCGGAATTTTGGCATATTCATGCCAAAACACCTCGCGGAATAATGGTAACTTATACATAAAGAAAAGGAGCATCAGCCCCCTTAGCGATGCTCCTTTTCAACCCCTATAAATTTAATTATTTATACTTATTTAATTATACCAGTCTTCTTACAGAAACAATTGTTCTGTACGCTGCGTTATCACTGATCTTAATTCCATCTACAGAGTTCGATGCATGAACGATACGTCCATTCCCCATATAGATTGCAACGTGTCCACCGTAGCAGATTAAATCACCCGGCTGTGCATCAGCATAAGATACTTCTGTACCGGCATTCTGCTGTTCATAAGAAGTTCTCGGAAGACTTACTCCGAAGTTTGCATATACACTCTGTGTAAATCCTGAACAGTCAGCTCCACCTGTAAGGCTTGTACCGCCCCATACATATGGATTGCCAACAAACTGTGTTGCAAAGTCTACTACAGAAGATCCTGATCCTGAACCTGAAGATGAAGAACTATCTGAATCAGATGACTGTTCACTCTCATAATCATCTGGTGAAACTGTATTATCAGAATCAATCACATTGCCATACTCATCGTACTCTACATCATCAGAAGCTCCTGCATTGTCAACAGGATCACCATTTTCATCATATTCTACACCATCATCTGATTCAGACTCATCATCCGCATCATCAGTATTCTCAATCTCATTTCCGTCTTCATCATACTCTACATTTTCTTCCTCTTCTGATTCGTAGTCCTGTTCCTGCTCTGCAGCTTTTGCTGCTGCCTCTTCTTCTGCCGCCTGTCTTGCAGCCTCTTCCTCAGCCTGTCGTCTTGCCTCTTCTTCTGCTGCGATTCTTTCAGCTTCCAATCTCTGAATTTCAGCTGTCTGTTCCGCTAACAGATTTGCATATTCTGTCGCCTGCTGCTGTGCATATGCAATTTCATTCTCATAATCGGCTGATTCAGATTTCTTCTGATCGATCTGGCACTGAAGATCATAAGACTGCTGTTCATAAGAAGCCTTCATCTCTTCCAGTTCTGCTTTGTCAGATTCATACTGAATCTTTAGATTATTCACCTCATTAATAGTATTCACATATTTATCAAGATTCTTTCTGTCCTGCTCATACATCTGCTGTGTATTCTCAGCACGTGTCAGAAGTTCACTTAAATCTTCTGAATTAAGCATCATCTGAAACCACGCTGCATCCCCACCCTGTTCATACAGTGCCTGAATACGAAGCTTCATGCTCTCATACTGCTTATCTCTCGCCTTCTGAGCCTTAGCCAGATCCTGTTTTGTCTTAATAATATCTACTTCTTTATTATCGATATCTCCTTTAAGAGTATCAATAGAAACCATAACACTTACAAGATTGGAATCCAGTTCGGAAATCTCATTCTCAAGCTGTGATTTCGCATATGCAAGCTCATCCATTCTGGAATATGTCGCATCCAGCTGCTGACTTGTGATCGCCTGCTCTTCTCTCAATTCATCCTCTCTTGAAGCACTTACACTAACAACCTGTGTTGCGCTCATCAGGAGTGCTAATGTAAGACATACAATTCTTTTCTTCATGAATTCTCACCCTCGTAACATTTTCTTTCTATATCTTAATGTTTTTGCAATATCTAAGTTAATTCTTATACATATTAACACACTGCACTCAAAAACGCAAGGATTAATTACCATAAATTTTATATTTCTGTAACATTTATTAATCTTTTTGTTATTCTTCGCATTTCTTTCTACAATTCAAACATATTCCATTTCATGTTTGTAATAATTTGACACAGGACAAAGATATCTGATGCAGGGTTACTGTTCACACACCACTATCCCGAGACATACAAGCCAAAATTCCATTGCCGCAGGCAATCTGGAATGAATTTTGGCTACGTTACTGTGAACGGAGTGGACAGCAACGTAGCAGGACTTCACGCTATAGTGGACTGGATTGTTTGCATTATTTATGAAATTACTACAGAACGCAAAAAAGAAGCAGCCTCCTCATTCGAAAGCTGCTTCCATTTTCTTAACTATTCATTTCTCAGCTAAACAGATCTGCAAGGATCTGGTCTGCGGTCATATTCATATATCCATCCGGATCAGAAAGCGTACTTCTGTTCCATCTCAGATAATTACCTCTTCTGATATAGTTACCAGATGAAGTATGATAATCATATTTGGTATATCCCGGATATCTTGACATATACTTCTGTGCCAGTGCAATCGCCTGACTGGAATAACCACCGGACGGAGTAGGTGTACCTGCAATCTGAACACCTGCATTCGGGGTAGAATGCACGATCACTGCACTCTTATCAGCACACTGTCCGAGAATGATCCATGTATGTCCACTGTCATATCCCACATCTCCGGGATATACTGTCCAGTCATCACTTGCCAGATTCGCCTGAGTGAGAATACTTCCCCAGCCCATGGACTTATAATAAGAACCAATCTCACCGGAAACTACTGTATATCCGCTTCCTACACCGGACTTACTCTGCATTACCTGATAAGCTGACCATCCTACGAAACCGGAACAGTCAAAACCTTTTGCTCTGTTGGCTGTGCTGAGATCTCTGTAGTTATTGTAATCATAACTGCTGCTCTGACTGTTATAGAAATCAATCATTGTCTGACTTGTTCCTTTTCTGGTGGAATCATTCCATCCGCCACCCCATACGTACAGAGCCTGACCAACAGGCTGTAATGCACCTGCCAGATAATTCTTGATTGTTCTGGAACCGGTCGGACTTGTAGTATTGCTCAATATACCATTGGAATTAAAATGGTATTTCTGTCCATCAATTGTTACATCTCCGGTAGCCATCACACCGGTTTCCTTATCAAAATAATACTTATTTCCATCAATTGTCGTCCAGCCTACAGCCATCTTGCCGCTGCCTGTATTAAAATAATATTTTTTTCCGTCGAGTGTCTGGAAACCTTTTGCCATAATTCCGTCTTCAGTTTCAAAATATCTGTATTCATTGCTGGAATTCTTTGTCCAGCCGGTAAGCATATAACATGCACTTGTAAAATACCTGGTATTTTTCTTACTGTCTGTAAGGAATGTCTTGCAGGCAGCCACTCCACTGTTACTGTAGAAATAATATCTCTTTCCCTTCAGTGTCAGCCATTTCGTCTGCATGAATCCAGTAGATGGATTAAAATATCTTTTCTGATCCTTTGAATCAGTGACCCAGCCTGTCATCATGATACCAGCCTGTTTACTGAAATATCTCTTTCGTCCTTTACTGTCAGTAACCCAGCCCTTTACCTGAACACCGGTCTTTGTGTTAAAGTAATATTTCTTTCCTTCAAGTTCCAGCCAACCCTTCTGTTTAGAGCCATCTTCATTTATGTAGTATGAATCTCCGTTAATAGTTACAAAACCTGTTTTCGTTGCAGCCTGTACATTTGCCGCAGTAAAATACATGGAAACTCCCACAGCAAAAAACAGCAGAAACAGAAGTGCCCCCCAGATTTTAAACTTCCTGTTTACGTTTTGCATACATACCTTCCTTTTCTTTTTTCATTATCAGAGCGTGTCTGAAAAGTATGAATCGTGGGTATCGCTCTGATATCTCACATACTTCTCAGATACGCTCTAAAGTTTAACAAAGTTTTTTACAATGTTATTACGTTTCTATGACTCTATTATATTACACTTTAAATATCCCGTCAACAGACAAGTAAAATTCTGTTAAACATTCACTAATTTTTCACAGTCTGTTCCATAAAAAAAGAGACAAAGTACACAAATACTTTGTCTCTTTTCACAAGATAACACTGTGAAATATAACCTGTATACCTGTTTTCTCTTTATTTTTTCAACAGACAGAATATTATCTTATATCCCTGATCACAACAGATGCTTTCTTAATTCAGCACCATCAGCAGCACATAAATAAGCAGGTGCCACATCAAATACGGTCTTCGCACCACTCTGTCCTTCTTTATTCATACGATATGCAGCTCTTGCATATGCAACAAGTACAGAAGATGTAAACTCCGGATTGGAATCCAGCTTCAGACTATATTCGATCACATGATTGTTCTCATCATTCCAGCCCGTTTTTCCGGATCGGATCACGAAACCGCCATGTGGGATTCCACTGTGATCTCGCTTCAGTTCTTCTTCAGAAATAAAATGTACAGTTGTGTCATAGTCAGAGAAATAGTTAGGCATAGTCTTGATATCATTCTCAATCTGTGCCAGATCCGCACCTTCCTCTGCAACTACAAAGCATTCTCTTGTATGTTTCTGTCTTGTTGTAAGATCCGGATTTTCTCCGTTTCTCACTGCTTCCAGTGCTGCTTCAACAGGAATTGTATACTGTTTTGCATCTTTTACACCTTTGATACGGCGTACTGCATCTGAGTGTCCCTGGCTTACACCCTTGCCCCAGAATGTATAATCCTTTCCGTTTGTAAGGATTGCATTTGCATAGAGACGGTTCAGTGAGAACATTCCCGGATCCCAGCCCACTGAAATAATTCCGATATGACCGCTTTCTTTTGCAGCTGCATCTACTGAATCAAAATGCTCAGGAATTCTTGCATGTGTATCAAAGCTGTCAATTACATTAAACATCTTCGCATATTCCGGTGTCTGTTTCGGGAGATCTGTTGCACTTCCGCCACAGATGATAAGTACATCGATCTTATCTTTCATTTTTTCGGCATCATTGACAGAATATACCGCTGCTGTCTCTGTAAGGATTTTAACAGTTTCCGGAGCACGACGTGTAAATACAACAACAAGCTCCAAATCCGGATTATGTTTGATTGCGCACTCTACACCGCGGCCAAGATTGCCGTAGCCTAAAATACCAATACGAATACTCATTATGATTTCCTCCTGTAACCTTAATTATATGTTCGCAACTGTTGCATATCATTACAGTTGCACATTATCACTTTACTATAGTAATATTTTCACTTTTAATTGTCAATCCAATTATTACCAAAATTCCATTGCCGCAGGCAATCTGGAATGAATTTTGACTACGTTGCTGAGAACGGAGTGAACAATAACGTTTTAGCAGCAAAATATGCCGCTTCCCGGGCAACACAAACTGCATGCCATATTTGCCAGGCACAGCTTCATACAATAATCATCACCGCCTGTCGGCATACCTCCAAAAGGATTCTGCATCTCCTGATACCAGTTTCCTCCGCCTTCCATCTGCTGCAAAACCATCTGATACTGTACATTATCCGGTTCCAGACGGATAGCCTGCTTAATATCATTCAATGCATTTACGTTATTTCCAAGTCCCATGTTTGCCATGGAAGACAGATAATACCACTGTCCGTTCCTCTGTGAAAGTGACTGCAGAACATTCATAGCCTCACGATAATGACCGCTCTGGATATAATTGGCTGCCGCCTGCCTGCGCATAGACTCTTCATCCTGATAGCCAGAGTCTGCCTGTCCGGAAAATCCGCCAAAACCACCGTAATTATTGCTGCCATAATTCCCGTAATCGATTCCCTGCTCTCTTTCCTTCATAATCTGCTCATAAGCCTGCTGAACCTGCTTAAATTTCTCCTCAGCCTGTTCTTTATTCGGATTGTCAATATTGGCATCCGGATGATACTTTCTGCTCATCTTACGATATGCCTTCTTCACTTCCTCATCGGATGCATCTCTGGAAATCCCCAGTATACTGTACGGATCAATCATTATCTTTCTCTCCTGCTTCTTTTCTCTTCTTATGTATCACCTCAAACCGACACCATACCCCTGAGTAAAGAATATTTCTCAAAATATCAGTGTATTTTATAATAGGAAGTTTCTCAAACTCCCTGCAGGTCTGCGCCATCATCATAATCAGAATCCGGCGTACCTGCTCATCGAACCCTTCTATTATATATTGTTCTGAAAAAGGATTGTAATTTTTATTTTTTATATCCTCTTCCACATCATCGTATGCATCCAGAAGATAAATAAATTTGCCAAGAAAAAATCCCATTCTGCGCAGAGTATCTTCCCATACATCCTGCTTCCATGCAAAAATCTCTTCCATAATTTTTCCGAAACAGCCCGCCATTTTGTCAATGTCTTTTTCTCCGGATTTCTCCATCTCAGACAATTCACTGAGAAGCTTCTGTATTCTTCGGGATTTATCCGGATATTTCTGATCCAGTTTTTTCACTTTTCCCTGAAGAACTTTTGAATAACCAAGAGCAGTTACTTTTTTTTCATCCTCCCAGTCGTCCCGGCATTTATAATAAGTAAGAAGTACATTCATATCTGCCGCATATTCTGTCACTGTATTTCTTCTGACCGGCTGTTTACAGACCGGATGAATGATACATCTTGTGCTTCCCTTTTGTGTGGGCGGCTCATAAAGCGCACTGAGAAGAATCACCACAAATGTCATATCATAAGTCAGAGAAATCTGTCCTGATATTCCATATTTACTTTTGAGTTCTCTGCACAATCCACAGTAAAAGGATCTGTACAGATCAAAATCTTTAAACTTGATTTCAGGCTTATTCATTACTATATAACCAAACATAATTCCTCCAGCCCATAACTTATGATGATCTGCCAGAGCGTGTTTGCAGCAAATCAACGTCTTTTGATAAACTTCTCATGACATTTCGGACATTCAATCTCTACCTTCTGTCCTTTTCCTCTGGGAATACGAATTTTCTGTCCACAACCCGGGCAGGTATAGATATGATGTGTTTTTCTCTGCTCCATCATATTTTTCTCTCTGGTAAACCGGCTGCGGATTTTCTGAGTATATCCCAGATATTTCTGGTTTTCCGCATATCGTGCAGAGATATTTCTGGAAAGGATTCTGAAATATGTATAAATGATAAGAATAAATCCAACTGTATCCAGAACGCCTCCGGCTGCGTTTTGTCTCATAAAAGAACCTACAACAATGACGAAAAGTGCCACACCGAGAGTGAATCTTGCAAAATTATCCACTCCATAACGCCCCTGCATGAATCTGTTTAATTTGTCTTTCATTAAACTACCTCTTTTTTACTGTTTGTAATGCATTTTTTACTCTCTGACAAGAACTTTCAGGATCTCTGCAATATACATGGTATGGTAGTCTTTCTGCGGATACCACTTACCGTCGTTTTCCCCGGCATCAAAGCATTCCGGTTTAATCTCATCATGATACATTTTTTTGCAGATCATGATCATGTCAGCTTCTTCAATTCCGGCTGTTCCGTCTGTAAAGTAAGGAGTCAGTCCTGCTTCTTTAATCTTGTTATCCGCATTTTTTCCGGAAACCTTTCCGCAATAATTTAATGCCTTGCGATACTCTTCTCCCAGAACAGAAATTGTAAATGTATCTTCCCTGTCCACAAATTCCTTGGTGTATCTCTGAGGACGGATATACACTGTCACTGCGTTCTTTCCCCACATAACACCCATTGCACCCCAGCTTGCTGTCATGGTATTGCATTTTTCTTCATTTCCGGCTGTGATCAGCAGCCATTCCTTTCCAATCTTGGTAAATGGATTCATTGTCAGTTCTTCTGCTTTTACTTCTCTGAAACTCATAATATTATTTCCTCTCTTTCTTTATTCTCAAATATCCGGAATCCTCTGCTCTGTTACAGAAATCCCTGTTTTCTCAAAAATCTTATCGTGCAAGTACACTCTGGCTCTGATATCATATTATATAATTATCTGTCATTGCATACCTGGAAGATATAGAACTTCAGATAATAAGACTCATCTGCCGCCCACAGGATTGGATGATCCGGTGCCTGTGTCCTGTATTCTACCTGGCGAAGTCTTTTATGTACATTCTTTGCTGCCTGTCCGATGGTTTTGGTAAATAATTCATAGTCCATAAAATGAGAACAGGAACAGGTTGCAAGAAAACCTCCGTCTTTTACCAGTTTCATGGCACGCAGATTAATCTCTCTGTATCCTTTTACTGCATTTTTAATAGAATTTCTGGACTTGGTAAATGCAGGAGGATCAAGAATTACAACATCAAATTTCTCACCTTTCTCTTCCAGCTCAGGGAGCAGTTCAAAAACATCCTCGCAAATAAATTTCACATTGTCGGATAAACCATTCAATGTCGCATTAGCGGTTGCCTGATCTACTGCCAGCTGAGAGGCGTCCACACCGGTTACGCTCGCAGCTCCTGCAATTCCCGCATTCAGTGCAAAAGAACCTGTATGTGTAAAGCAATCCAGAACTTTCGCATTCTTACAGAGCTTCTGAATTGCAAGCCTGTTATATTTCTGATCCAGGAAAAATCCTGTTTTCTGCCCGTCTTTTACGTCAACTTCATATTTTACACCATTTTCTTCAATCTGCACAAGTGTTGGAAACTCTGGTCCTATAAAACCCTTAACCATTTCCATTCCTTCCTGTTTGCGCACCTTCACATCGCTTCTTTCGTAAACACCGCGAATAGTGATCCCATCTTCTGCCAGGACTTTCCTGAGGAGTTCTACGATTGTTTCTTTAAAACGATCGATCCCCAGAGCCAGTGACTGAACTACCAGTACATCCGAAAATTTATCCACCACAATTCCCGGAAGGAAATCTGCCTCTGCAAAAATCAGACGACAGCATCCTGTATCTACCACTTTCTTACGATATTCCCATGCATCACGTACACGCTTCTCCAAAAGTTCTTCATTAATATCAACATTTTCATCTCTTGTCATAAGACGTACCGTAATCTTAGAATTAGTATTAATGAACCCTCTTCCCATAGGATATCCGTCAAAATCATGGACAAGTACAATATCACCGTTCTCGAAATTTCCCATGACTGTATCTATCTCATTATCAAAAATCCACATTCCGCCGGATTTCAGAAGTTTTCCCTCTCCCTTTTTCAGAGTTACTACTGCCATTCCCATTCGTATTTCTCCTTGTATTTTTTATGTTTATCTTTTGTCAATTATATGACTCTGTTTTCTATAGCAGCCCTCATAAATAAGTTACTGTTCACTCCGTTCCCAGCAACACGCTTCGCGATGCAGGAAATATGAACCTCCTTGTGCAATGCCCAAGGAGTATCGTTTGCTTCGCAAACTTAATTTATGCTAATCGCATAAATTCGCGCAGTATGTCTCGGGTTTTCTGTGACCTTCGCTCACAAAAAACACCTCGCGGGATACTACCAGTGAACAGTAACATAAATAATGCATTTAAGACAGTTTCAGATTTCACACTCTGATGGGCCGGATTAAGATTCATTATTTACGAGGATTGCTATAATCACATCATTTTATCACATTCATCTCATTTTTTCCATACATAACAAAAAGCAGCCGGCAAAATCACAAAAATTTCACCAACTGCTTTCCATTGCTATTATTGTTTGCTGCTTTTCACAACCTGTGCAGGGGACTTCCCTGATTCGGTTAAATCCTTAAGAAGGATACATCTTGGCAGACCTCCGTAACAGAGTGCCGTTCTCTTAACTTCATATCCATGGCTTTCCATATTATGTCTGCTGAACTGATTATCCGGATGTATGGTGCACATCAGATAATAATATTGGTCTGTATCCAGCAATCTCTCCGCTTCTTCCAGCATATGCCCCTGCAGCCCGTTTCCCCTGTATGCACAACACACAACTGCCGAATCCATGACTGCAACATGGGAAAGCTGTTCCTCATCAAAATCAAGATAAGTTCCCAGATTATCTTCCCTGTTTTCAGGATATTTAATAAGGAAGAAACCCGCAACAGAACCATTTGCTGTCTGTGCCACGATCACAAATCCCTGTTTTTCTATATGTGTCCTGACATATTCCTCATCATCAGATACAAACCAGTCCGGATGCTCTTTATCATTCTTCGCTTCATGCATAACAGCCATGATCTCATCCACATCTGTCATCTCTGCTTTTCGTATCCTGAACAATACCTTTGCAGAACCATCCTTATTCTCTGAAATCTGCATGATGCTTTGATTATTCTGCATTTTCCTCGCCGCCTGCAGTCTCTGTGGAATCTGCATCCGTTGTATCATAAGTCTCTGTGCTTTCTCCGTAGAGTTTCTCAAAGAATTTCATTGTTTCATTATATAAGGTCTGTCTGTCATCATCTGAAAGTTCTCCAAGTTCCGGACTTGCCTGTGCATCTGCACTTAATCCGAAGATTTCCTTCATGGACTTATCTACCATATTGAGCTCTGTGCTCATGTAAATCTCTGTTCCATCTGCCTGATAAGAAGCTGTGCCTTCTGTAAGAATTTTCAGATATGCCTTCTCCACATTCTTAGCAAGAGTTGCACCATTTTCAGCATCAAGAGTTACGGAAGCTGTTGCTGTTTCATCTTCCATAGCTGTTGTAAGAGCAGTGGTATCGCCTTCATATTCTCCCTTGCAGAAATTCTCAGCTTTATCAAACATGGCCTTCTGATCTTCTGTCAGTGCAGAAGTATCCAATTCATCTGATGTGGTATCATTTTCTGTATCATCTGTTCCTTCATCGGAGTCTGTATCACCTTCATCTGTATTTCCAAGCGTACTGTCATCTGTAGTTTCATCACCATCCGGCTCCTGCGGTTCCTCTGTTTCGCTGAGGTCTCCGTCACTCTGATCGTCCCCGTCGTCCTCAATCAGACCTGAATCCTCCTCCAGCGATGGATTCTCTGTGGAACTCTCTACGATATCTCCGCCTAAAGCACTGTTATCCACATTGTTCAGGATATCATCACCATCCGCGGAATCACCTGCATTTACAGTGTCATCCTCTTCATCATCAATATCACCAAGCTCATCATTATCACCGGATGTATTCTGTTCTACCTGCTCCAGTGTTGCTTTTACATCATCATAATTGTACTCCTGCTGTGCAATCTGTTCCAGAAGCTCTACGATCTTATTAATCTGGTCAGAATCCAGATTTACATTATTCTGCTGAGCAACATTTACTACGATATTATAGATATCATCCACATTCTGGACATTATCTTTGATAACCTGTATCTTGGAGTTATTCATAACAGTAGTTGCATCATTCTTTCCAACCTCATCAGCCAGATTTCCTGTTACTACCATTTCCTCTGTAGCAAGTTCTTTCTTCGTGCTGTCAAGCTGCTCCCCTGTAGCTGTCTCATACGCCATCTGAATACCTGTAAGCGCTCCGGTTCCGGATACCTCAAACGGGCAGGCTGCTACCACTTCACAGTTCTTGACACCTGATGTGGAAAGTGACGTTGCGATCATGTTACATGTTACCCAGTTAAGATTGGCTGTCCTTACTTTGATACCGCCTGACTGAGTCGGCTTTACATATGCACAGCTCACTGTTCTGGTTCCGATCTGCTCTAACGGTACATAAGCACTCAGATGATCTCTCTCATCCTGATTAGTGATAGTGAGAATCTGTACCTGGTTACTGTCTACATTAAAATATTTCATCATTGTATTCTTCTGGTCCTGAGTAAGATCAGCTCCCAGCGTCACAACCTTCACTGAATCTGCCATTGTCGGTACAGCAGTTCCTGAAAGTACCAGACATGCACTGCATAAAAGTGCTGCTGCTGTTTTTACTTTTTTCATAATAGAAACCTCCCTGATATGTTATTTAAATTATTCAGGCGGATAATCATTTCATGCCTGTTCATTGATAGTAGTATTATAACACGTTTGCGTTGAGATTTGTAATTATTATTTATATCATTCCCAGTCCTTCCAGCAGGATTTTTGTACCTATGAGGATAAGGATAATACCTCCGCATAATTCCGCTTTGGATTTGTATTTCATTCCGAAAAGACTGCCTATCTTTACCCCTGCTGCTGAACAGACAAAGGTGATCACACCGATAAAGGATACTGCTGATACGATCTCTACTTTCAGAAAAGCAAATGTCACTCCCACTGCCAGTGCATCAATACTGGTAGCCACTGCAAGGATGAACATGGATTTTATATCCATATCAGCATTTACATGTTCTTCCTCTTTCGATTCTTTGATCATGCCGGCACCAATGAACACCAGAAGGACAAAAGCTACCCAGTGACTGTATCGAGTAACCTTATCTGCAAAGAATCGTCCGCCAAAATATCCCACAAGGGGCATTAATGCCTGAAATCCCCCGAACCATGCGCCTGCGATACACATATGCTTTGCATTGATTCTGCCCAGGGAAAGGCCCTTACAGACAGATACTGCAAATGCATCCATAGACAGGCCTATCGCCAGTATAAAAAGTTCAAAAATATTCATGTGTTTTTTGCTCCTTTTCCTGTATAAAATAATTTTTCAGTAACATAGAACCCTTCCCTGAAGACTTTTTTATGTTATCTGAACTGCTATAATATTCCTACAGCATAAAAAAAGAGACACACAGACAGCTGTTTTAACTGTCCATGAGTCTCATCGTTTACTGTAATACCGGGTGCATATGGCACCATTATGTCGATAGTACTACACACTCTTCAAAACATATCTGAAAAATGTTCCGGAATATGCCGATTACTCCCTCGCGGAGAATGACCTTATTTTATCATATTGATCTATATTTATCAAGTAGATTTTTTGTCAGTCTGGAGCTCATAAGCACCACCTCGTTACTGTTCACAGCAACACGCTTCACGATGCCAAAAATATGCACCTCCTTGTCAACAAATATCAATCATGTATTGACTCAAATGATGATTCTTTAAATTCCAGTCATCAGTTTCCCTGACATACGTTGACTTATATGGCGATTCTTCGAATTCCAGTCATATGCTTTCCCGATATTCGTTGACTTATATGGCGATTCTTCGAATTCCAGTCATCTGCTTTCCCGGCATTCGTTGACTTATATGGCAATTCTTCGAATTCTAGTCATCAGTTTACCCGGCATTTGTTGACTTATATGGCGATTCTTCGAATTCTAGTCACCTTCTCATCCAGTTTTTATTCTAGTTTAGACAATAAAGCGCAACTTTCAACGGTACTTTCGTTGTCCCAACAAAGTTCCTGTGTCTCCCTGTCTCCAAAATACACTGGAAAACAGAACTTTATGTGCTTCAGGAATCTGCCATCTGGCTGCTCCTGCTCGTAAATGTCCACCTGTTCCACAAAGCTGTTAAGAAATTCTTTCTTCTCCAGGTCGGTGAACTTATCATATAGTTTATCAAAATATAAAAGAAATTGATAGACGTTTTCTTCTGATATTTTCTGTTGCC
>NZ_JADPGO010000005.1:110302-164532 GCF_015668165.1 Blautia sp. 1001283B150304_161114_C9
GTCGGTGAACTTATCATATAGTTTATCAAAATATAAAAGAAATTGATAGACGTTTTCTTCTGATATTTTCTGTTGCCGGATATTCAGCAGACGATTCTTGACTTCTTCTATACTGTTCTCCACGCCTTCAATCTCATCATACAGACGATATAAGCGTGTCTCCATATCCTGATATTTCTTTTCATAAAATTTATCCATGATGCCCAGACTATCCATCTGCTGTCCAAGCCTTGCTTTTGCTCCGGTCAGTTGTCTGTGCTGTTTTTCCAGTCCTTCAATCTCTTTTTCTATTTCTTCTGTATCTATTCTTGAACCGATTTTATTCAGAATTGCTTCTTCAAATTTCGGATTCTTCACCAGCTTCCGAATAACTTCTTCCACTGCATTGTTAATCTTCTCTTCGCTCCATTGTTTACGATATCCACATTTATGACCATCTACCAGGCGACGATGTTTACACGCATAATAGAAATAATCCTTATATAAGGTTCCGTCTTTCTTTTTCTTTCGATTCACGTTCCCATACATACCGCTTCCACATAACGGGCATCTCAATATTCCAGATAAGATATGCTCATGATCGAGACTATGTGTCTTTTCATATTTCACACCCGTTTTTTCCCGTTTTTGATGCGCCAGCTCCCAGTCTGTTTCTGAAATAATCCCTTCATGGATACCATCCTGCAGCATATAATTTTCCTTTTTTACAATGCGATATTCATTTCTTGTTCCTGAAACTTTCTCGTTCTTCCTTCGTCCATAAGCCAGCTTTCCACAGTATACCGGATTATCCAGAACGCCTTTTATAAATGATGCGGCAAATGCGTCCAGTGTATTATTCTGTCGTTTTTTCTTTTTATATCCATGCTGGTTCAGCCATGCGGCAATCGCAGAGATTCCCATATTGGTATGAATAAATTTGTCATAGATCAGACGAATAATCTCTGCTTCGTCCTCTGCAATCTGCAATTCTCCATTTACTAATTCATAACCATACGGAGCAAATCCACCATTCCATTTTCCTTCCCTGGCTTTCTGCTTACGTCCTTCCATTGTCTGAACAAGGATATTCTCTCGTTCGATCTCTGCCACCGCAGACAGAACAGAAATCATCAGCTTTCCACTATCTTTTGAGCTGTCAATTCCATCTTCTACACAGATCAGATTCACTCCAAAATCCTGCATCCTCTGCAAAGAGTTTAATACATCTGCCGCATTACGACCGAATCTGGAAAGTTTGAACACCAGTACAAACTGAACCTCATCTGTTCCATTCTCAATATTATCCAACATTCTTTGGAATTCCGGTCTGCCCTCTACGCTCTTTCCAGACTTACCTTCATCGGAATACTCATTTACGATTTCCATGTTCTGAAATTCCGCATATCTCTTGAGTTTTTCTTTCTGAGCATCCAGACTGTAGCCATCTACCTGCATGGTTGTGGATACTCTGGTATATATATCGCATTTAATCTTCTTATTCACATTTTCTCCTCTCCTCAGAACATCCCAAAGCAATTTCCAACAATTCCGTTGCAACTTGTGAATTTCTGATACGCATTAAGTTATCCCAGACATCAGCTTTTCCAAGTAGATTCATCCCACCATGCCATACTATTTCATCATCAATAACAGCAAAACATTCTTCTACTTCTGTTCTTGTTATCACATTTATTCCTACCAATTGCATTGTTCTGATTAATTCATAACATACATCTGACTTTCCGTAAGTAATATCTTCCGGATCTGTTGTAATAACTGTGACCTTTACCCCTACTTCCTGTCTCTTCTTGACTAGTAATAAAAATCTGTCAATTTTATCCTGTCTGATATCCGGACTGGAAATTACCACCATTTTTTCTGACTCTACAATATCTTGCTCGAATTTTTCAGTATAATTTACAGAATCAAATATTGCATTTATTATTTGTTTAGGTTGCAACTCTTGCGTCCAGATTGAAAATCCCATCTTCCTGTATGTTCTCAATCTTTTTGCATACATTTTATCAAAATAACGCACATGCGAATCGATATAATCATACACATAAACGGCTTCTTTTCCGACATAATCTCTGTTTAATCTACCTACATACTGTTCCAGGCGTCCTTCAAAAGATACAGGTGCTGCAAGCATTAATACATCCAGTCTTGGAAAATCAAACCCTTCTCCTATTTTCTGACCAGTTGCCACCAAAATAAGCGATTCATTTTCAGGTATCTGCTTTAATTTTACTCTTATTTCAGCATTTTCCTTATCCGAATTATCCCCATACAGAAGGAATACATGATCTGCTTTTTCCTTTAAGGCATCATGTAAAAATTTTGCATGTTCCTTAAATCTTGTCAAAATTACAGGAGTTTGTTTTCTTGCAACACAAGTTATAACATCATCTATGATCATTTCATTGCGCACCTTACTGGTACTTATCAAATTATATGCTTTATTAATATTATCCTTGCTTTCTGCAGTATCAACTACTCTTGTGTATCTTGGGACAAAATAATGTCCAATCCCCTGTTCCTTAGCCCTCTCCAACGCAGTAAATCTATGTCTCAAAGGTCCCAGCAGCATATAGATAATCCGATCAAGACTGTCGCCACGTTTAGGCGTAGCAGAAACACCATACACGTATTTTGCATTTATTTTCTGCAATAATTCCATAGATGTATTAGAAGCTGCGTGATGACATTCATCCATAATTACCATTCCGTAAGAATTAATTCGTTCATTAAATTTTCCTCTGCTGTACATCGAACCAACCATTGCAACATCTATGATCCCCGTCAATGTATTTTTATTTCCGTGCAAAACGCCTATCACACTATTCCTTTTTTTCTTTCTTCCTGTTTTTGTTTCATATTCCGGTGGTTCTTCTCTTATCTCTAAAAAATGATTCAATTCATCAACCCACTGATTAAGCAAATCTTTACTTTGCAGCAAAATGAGCGTATTTACTTTTCGCTCTGCAATAAGGTAACTACATACTACTGTTTTTCCAAATGCAGTTGCCGCACTCAGAACCCCATCTGAATGTGATAATAATTTTTCTGCTGCTAATTCCTGTTGCATTCGCAAATCACCTTTAAAAGATACTCTGATAGGTTGTCCTGTTTCTCTTTGATCTGAAACATCAACTGAAATGCCTGCTTTTTCACATTCCTGTATAATATTTTCCCGCAGTCCTCTCGGAATCTGTATATATCCATCTATATCCTTACCTAAATATACAGCACTAAAATTATAATAATTAGAATATCCCAGCCTTTTATTTTTGTAAAATTCCGGATTATCAAATGCCGCCAAACTACGAATCTGATTTTGTATTCTTGGCATAAGATTCAGAGTATCTATATAAACTCCATTTCCTAATACCATGTGCAGCTTGCCGACAATATCTGAATTACAAAACTCGCATTTCTTCTTCCATGGTTTCGGTCTGACATTCTTCTCAATATTAGTAAGCAATCCTCTGACTTCTGCTAATTCTCTCTGCCATTTTGCCATGCATTGTTCAATATCTTCTATTCCCAGCTTTCTTGTTTTATTAAAAAGAGCATCCCATTGATCAGGATATGCATTCCAATTTTCATCTACAAAAGCACTATTTCCATTTTTAAGCGCCTGCCCCTGTAATGGCAATGCAATCAAATTACCTATGCTGCTTGCCACATCCTGCGAAGGATACATTCTATCATAATAATGAAACGATTTCAGATTGATGGAAGTTGAACCCTTATCTAACAGGAGAAATCCAAAATTCCTTGCTGTTGCCGCAGGTATTGCCTTTTTAAAGAAAATCCATACATGGGCACCTTTTCCAGATCGAGATCTCTCAACTAAAGGTCTGATACCATTAAGCTCACACATTTTTCTAAGTGCTTCTACTTCTTTATGCCACTCATTATCCGTATTTGCAAAGTCCGTAACCTCTGCTCCTTTTTCGTGATTATCAAAATCAAATACAATAAATCTGCATGTACCATTTGGTAATAAAGGATATACACCTATTACATCTGATCCATCTTCTTTTGTGCCTAACAAATGAGCAATTATTTTTTTTACATCCAAACTAATCCATTTGGTATTTTCACATTCATCACAAGTTACCTTCTCTTTACGTTGTTTAGGACAAAGCCGGTCATTCCAACGATTTGCACATTGTGGAAAATAGCCCCCGTTCTTTCCCCGTCTGGCATATACATCTTCTCTTCCCCAAAACATCGAAAAGAAACGTATTGCCATTTTCTCTGTAATATACGGTGGATTTACAATACGATTCCCTTGATCCAGGTCATATTCTTCTGCACTTTCTATTTTTTCTTCAAAAGGATTCACCTCTTCATATGAAATGCCTGCTTTCTTCAATTTATCTTTTAATATCTTGTTCTCATATTCAAGCAACCTAACCATCTTTCTCAATGAATCTGCATCATATGCTTCTATGTTCAAACCTTCCACCTACAATTCTTATTATCTCGTAACATAACTTCCGTTCAATGTCCCAACTTTATTTTAGTATTTGTTCCAACTATTTTCAATACTTATTTTTCTTATTGACGCACTTCTCTGTCAATCGTATAATTAATACACAAAAAAACGAAAAGAGGAGGTGTTCGTATGGCTACTTCAAGTATTACTCATAATTTTGTCATATCCAATCCAAATAGCGTAAAACATTTTATCGCAGCGATTGATGAAGCTGACCGTGACCGCACACCAAAGCAGACACTTCCCGGACGTCAGTTGACAAACCCACAAGAAATCTTAGCTTTAATGTCAAAGAGGAAAAAACAAACTCTTAAATATTAAAATTCTTCAATAAAAAATCCTCTAAAACAATCAATGTCATTAACTTAAAAGCAGAAGATATTTATTCCTAAAAGGATTAGATATCTTCTGCTTTTTTTGATATGCTTATATTGTAAAAAGAAGCCATGAACCTGCTCAAAAAAAGGATGTGATTATACATGAAACATTCTCAGAAACGTACATTCATGGATATAGAAAAAATGAGTTCTGATGAATTTAAGGCATTTTGCCGATTAGGTAATAAAAATCATTTTACCAGAATCCGAAAAATGCCTCTTCAGGATCTTCTTTTCACAATGATAAACAGAAAGGGGCTGACGTTGGCATTGGAACTGAGAAATTATATGAAACTTGCTCATCCTGGTGTGTCTATTTCAAAACCAGGATATCTGAAACAGCGTATGAAACTTAATCCAGATGCTTTTTTGGAATTGTATAAATATCATAACCGTAACTTTTATGCAGATTCCACCTTTTCAACTTACAAAAATCATTTAATATTAGCTGCTGACGGCTCAGATATTAATATTCCTACCACTACTGAAACACTGAAACTGTATGGTTCTGCAAGCCGAAAAAACACAAAACCCCAAGCACAAATAGGATTAGGCTGTATTTATGATGTAATGAATCGTATGATACTGGAAAGTGACTGTAATAAGGTGAAATTTGATGAAATGCGCCTGGCCGAAAAACAGATGGAACGAATACCGGAAACAATAGGTAACATTCCCTATATTATTATCATGGACAGAGGCTATCCTTCTACGCCAGCGTTTATACATATGATGGATAAGGATTTTAAGTTTATCGTACGTTTAAAAAGCAGTGATTACAAAAAAGAGCAAAGCAGTTTAACAGAAAATGATCAGCTGGTTAAAATAAAACTTGATAAATCAAGAATCAGACATTACGAGGGGACGCCGGATGGAGAACGTATGAAAGAACTGGGTGAAATTTCATTGCGTATGGTAAAGATCCTATTAGAAAATGGAAATCTGGAAGTTTTAGCTACAAATCTTTCACAAACGGAATTTCATACAGAAGAAATAAAAGAATTATATCATATGAGGTGGGGAATTATGCAGATATCGGCATAATTCCCCATATGCCGATATTTTAGAAATGCCGATAAATTTTCTATAAGATTCCATGCCTGACCCAATGTCAGGCACGAGTAATGAACTATCGGCATTTATTTCAATCCACAAAGTCGCTTGATAGTATCTTCGTCATTGGCATACTTGAACATCATATCATCCTTAAAGATGGAACTGTCACTATCGCTAAGTTTATACCGTGTTTTCATCATCAACATCGCTTATCTCATAGATTGTCTTATACTCATCAAAAGAAATACTATAATAATGACTGATTACGTCTCTATAGTGAGAAATGCCGATATATTTACAAAGTCTTATAAATCCAATATTTCAGAAAGTCAAAAATCGGCATTTCTAAAATATCGGCATATGGGGAATAGAGACTGCGTATGAAACACTAAAGAATCGGTTGCAGTTAGAAAATTTTACAGGTACAAAACCTATTCTGTTATTACAAGATATATACAGCACCATATATCTGAGCAATTTAGTCGAAGATATCATATTAGACGCAGAGCGTGAACTGGATCAGAAGGAAACAAACATAAAATGATGATCAATCAGACAGTTAGTATTGGAATCTTAAAAAACGATCTGATTTATATACTTCTTGAAACGGATGATCAAAAGAAAAATATATTATTTCAGCAAATATATGAAGACATCAGTAAGAATCTGGTTCCTATTCGTCCTGATCAATCGGCATTATACCAGAACGAAAGGGCGGTTAGCAGGGAAATATTCAAATACTCATAAAAGAGCATACTAATCTAGAAAATACGAGTACAAAGAGAAGGGGATAAGTATGCCCATATAAAAAAACAAAAAGCAGGAATCATAGTTTTATAAATACTTACGATTTCTGCTTTTTGCTAAAGTTAATGACATTGCTAAAACAATAGGTATTTCACTATCTCTTAGAGGATATTTCTTTACTTTAAATGATATTTGGTAATACTTTTCCAGTTTTCCGAGAAACCCATTTTATTCAATAATTCAACTTCGCTTATATGCTCTACCTCTCTGTTTACTCGGTCAATCTCCTTTATGAGCTTTCTTTTAAATTCCAGAAAATCTTTTCCCGGTAATAGATATCTAAAAGCAATCACCACAGCAAACAAATCTTGTTTTCCTTTTTCGTACTGATTACCGCTCTGTGGTAATGAAAGTTTTTTATGAAGCGGTGTATCCGCAATAGCATCTACTGTTCTGTATGTAAACAGTCGTTCCCCATGGGCACATACATTCCTATATTTCGTGAGAACAGATAGAAACTGCTCCATCTGATGCTGATTCAAAGGTTCAAAGTTTTTTGATACTTTTGATTTTAAAGATTGAGGAAATACTCGGAACATTTTTGATAAGTTTCCAAACGTAAGTACATTTGCCAAAACCCATAATGGAATTTCACCATATGTCTTGCGGTAATAGTTGATATATGTATAATCTGTGGTCGTTGTTGCCCGTTTCAAGGTCGCTATCAACTTTACGATTGTTGCATGATTTCTTTTTGTATTATTATAATTATTAGCATCCAGGTACTGCTTCTGCTCTGCTCCATACATTTCAGTAAAATAGTATGACATCAAAGAACGCATCTGTCGCTCAATCTGCAGTAAATATTTAAAGAACAACTCTCTAAGCTCTGCATCAAACTTATACAGACTGACTATTTCTTCAAAACTTGTTCCTACTTTATATTTCTTTGTATTCGATATTCTAAAAAGATGTTTATATCCTCCCATAAGAGGAAAATATCCTATTTGACGTAACATCTCTTCCGCATATTCTCTGTCTTTTATTTTTATTCCCTTTTCATCACTGATCCAAGAAACCTGGTCACTAAAACAAGAGAATTTTTTCGGTGTCTGCATCTCATTTCTCCTTAAAACAAAAGAGGGAGAGACCCGCAGGCTCTCCCCCGCCTGTAGGCTTCTCAAGTTTCTACAGAACGATCACTGAGCTTAGTATACGTCATTTTAAATGTCCTGTCAATATGCCAAAACATTCTTAGCCATACCCGCTCAGAAGTATTCTATGCTGTTTTTTTCCAAATTATCATCCATTTTCATCAACTTTTGAAATTTATCTGATTGAAAGCACATAAAAAAGTGACAGTCTGATTTACATTTTGTATTTCAGAAAACTGCCACTTCTATTTCTTCCTCCAACTCTCGGAGGACTTCTTCGCCGTACTTATCAATCATCCGTACCAGAAAATCAATGCACCGCTCAAATTCAATATTCTGTTGCATAAGCTCCTCCCGTTATTGTTTTGATTTGAGCTTATTTTACAGAACCTGCTGGAAAACCACATCCCCTTTATAACCACTATACAATATATTTATCTATTTCTATCTCTTCAATATTGGGACGCGATAACATCCACGTCATTTTTCCGTTTACTTCTCTGAAGAACACTATGTGCCAGTGTGAAATACTGCCATCTTCATCACAAGAAGCATTCATGCGATTCAATTTTTCTTCAATTATCGTAACAGGCAATACTACCATTGTGTTTTCGTCTTTACAGCCATACACCACAAATTTTTCTTCACAGTCAGACAGTTCATCAAAAGGATTCTTTCTGTACGCAAACCAATACTTCTCCCGTTTACCCTGTGTATACATTTTAGAGGTTGTAACCACATAGCCTCTTTTTCCATCAGTGGATTTATAACTGCTGCGACCAACTTTCACTAAATCGGTATTCAATATTTTCGCCAGTCGTACTATGCATTTATCTGCAAAACGTACTTGTTTACTCGGCTTTTCATCAAATTTTTGAGCAACAACTACCTTTTGTACCACTTCCATTTCCTGCGATTCGATTTCTTCATATTTGATTCCCAAAGAATCGCACAAAAGATGCTTCAGCTTGTCAAATCTCTTCGTACAATAATCAGTGTAATATTCTCGAAGGACTGCAAAATCTTCCGGCTTTTCATACGGCATATCCATCCACTCAAGATCATCACTTTCAGTGAAACTATACTTAGCCTCGACTTCTGTAAGATTGATGTGCTGCAAGTATTTTTTATCCTGATAAAAGTTTTTTGCGCCTTTACTTCGATTCACATATTCCGGCAAATAACAAAGGTTGGCAATGCAACTGATTGGAAGCCCCTCACCATTACAAGCCTCTATCAACTTTCTCATCTGCTCTTTCGGTGCAATATGTTCTACATCAAAACGCTCAATAGACAGCTGATCCATAGCCGTAAAAGTTTTCAAATAAATGCAGTTCAGAATGACATATTCTTCACTTCTCGGATTAGCGATATTCTTCTTCTCAGCACGAAGCATTGAACGTTCAAAGAAGCCATCCATAGCTACCATCCATGCACGGCTTGGAATTTCCATCATGTAGCGATTAGGCTTAGCTGCGCTGTGTATTTTTCCAGTACCGCCCTCAGACCAATAATTCGTGATGATATCATACACATAATACTGGACAAGGTTTCTGGCAATCTTTTGTTTGCGTACCAACCAAGTATCCGAAAAACGGGTATAATCCGTTCCTTCATACATCTCCTTGAATGTAGTGGAAATCATTGAAAGTATTTGATACTTGGAATGGAATATTTTGTTTGCGTTTCGAGAATTACCCTTGAACTTTGTAATAACAAGAATAGAATCCCGAACAAACTCGATTGCTCTATATAAAGCGTTTTCAAAGGCATTTACATCCAAAACATATAGATTCTGGTATAAAGTCTTTATTCTATCCGTATCATTAAGGCAGGCATTCACCAGTTCAAACGCTAATGGATTTACAGTATCTTCCGCAAGATTTTTATTGAAGGCAAGAATATCGTATTTTTCTACCAGGTGCTTGCTCAAGCCAAAGAGATATTCAAAGGCATTCACAGTCTTTTGAGTACGCATTTCCTCGCGATTGTATCCATGAATCTTAAAATCATCCTCCTCAAAGGTATCATACTTGCGTATCACATGTTCTATGATTTCTGAATTCTTAATATCGAATTTCTGCTTAACAGGCCATGCGGCGGCATATACCTCATATTGGTCGAGCGGAGTGCCTTGCGAATTGATTCTATCAAAGATTTCGGGCAGATTATTTTCGTCTCCTGTATATACGATAACTGGAATAATAGTACTAGCAATTCTGTCGTATAAATCCTGGCGTTCCTCAAAAAACAATTTGATTACCTCAATAAGCTGTTCAATTGGTTCAAATCCAGCCGAAAACTCATCAGTAATCTGTTTTGCCACAGAAAAATACTGGAGATTTTTAAAAGTTTTCTGAGATTTGATAAAGGCAGTCAAGATTCCGCGTATTTTCGCATACAATTCCTTCTCGTTGGATTGATGAACCAATTTTAATACACTGGAACAAAACTCATCCGAAATGCTGTCATCATAAAAGAACTCTGTCGGATTTGTCATGTATTTCTTGATGCTATTACCACGTTGCAATCCATCGACCAGGATATATGTACGCTTATTATCTTCATATGTTTCATAGAACAGCATTGTACCCACAGGGTAGCCCTTAATCAAAGAATCGATGAACTTCTGTTCCTGAGTCTTCTTCCAACGTTTTCCTCTTTGGAACATAGGTACAACAATTCGTTTATTATCTTTATGCATATCCTGCAAAGCACTTGATAAATCCTGTAGACTCCAATTTTCACAAGTGCATCCCGCCATTTCGTATCCCTTCTTTCGTGCTTTTCCTTCATTACAACAGTTAATCTGTATCTTCCATCCCGCCATCAAAAACAACTAATTTGTATCCTAGACCTACTGAAAGCGAATCTGTATTCTCAACCCATCTATTTAACAACGATTGATTGGTTTCCTACATTGAATATCCGCTCCCCCATTCATTCTGCAGTTGCTTGCCTGGATAGTAGAGCTCCCTTTATTTCTGGGCATTTTGCCCTTTATTTACTTACTCTTGACATCAAGACAACAGTCTCAATGGTACTTTCGTTGTCCCAACAAAGCGCATCTGTTTCTCTGTCTTTAAAATACATCGGAAAACGGAACTTTATGTGCTTCAGGAATCTGCCATCCGGCTGCTCCTGCTCATAAATGTCCACCTGTTCTACAAAGCTGTTAAGAAATTCTTTCTTCTCCAAGTCGGTGAACTTATCATATAGTTTATCAAAATATAAAAGAAATTGATAGACGTTTTCTTCTGATATTTTCTGTTGCCGGATATTCAGCAGGCGATTCTTGACTTCTTCTATACTGTTCTCCACGCCTTCAATCTCATCATACAGACGATATAAGCGTGTCTCCATATCCTGATATTTCTTTTCATAAAATTTATCCATGATGCCCAGACTATCCATCTGCTGTCCAAGCCTTGCTTTTGCTCCGGTCAGTTGTCTGTGCTGTTTTTCCAGTCCTTCAATCTCTTTTTCTATTTCTTCTGTATCTATTCTTGAACCGATTTTATTCAGAATTGCTTCTTCAAATTTCGGATTCTTCACCAGCTTCCGAATAACTTCTTCCACTGCATTGTTAATCTTCTCTTCGCTCCATTGTTTACGATATCCACATTTATGACCATCTACCAGGCGACGATGTTTACACGCATAATAGAAATAATCCTTATATAAGGTTCCGTCTTTCTTTTTCTTTCGATTCACGTTCCCATACATACCGCTTCCACATAACGGGCATCTCAATATTCCAGATAAGATATGCTCATGATCGAGACTATGTGTCTTTTCATATTTCACACCCGTTTTTTCCCGTTTTTGATGCGCCAGCTCCCAGTCTGTTTCTGAAATAATCCCTTCATGGATACCATCATGCAGCATATAATTTTCCTGTTTTACAATGCGATATTCATTTCTTGTTCCTGAAACTTTCTCGTTCTTCCTTCGTCCATAAGCCAGCTTTCCACAGTATACCGGATTATCCAGAACGCCTCTTATAAATGATGCGGCAAATGCGTCCAGTGTATTATTCTGTCGTTTTTTCTTTTTATATCCATGCTGGTTCAGCCATGCGGCAATCGCAGAGATTCCCATATTGGTATGAATAAATTTGTCATAGATCAGACGAATAATCTCTGCTTCGTCCTCTGCAATCTGCAATTCTCCATTTACTAATTCATAACCATACGGAGCAAATCCACCATTCCATTTTCCTTCCCTGGCTTTCTGCTTACGTCCTTCCATTGTCTGAACAAGGATATTCTCTCGTTCGATCTCTGCCACCGCAGACAGAACAGAAATCATCAGCTTTCCACTATCTTTTGAGCTGTCAATTCCATCTTCTACACAGATCAGATTCACTCCAAAATCCTGCATCCTCTGCAAAGAGTTTAATACATCTGCCGCATTACGACCGAATCTGGAAAGTTTGAACACCAGTACAAACTGAACCTCATCTGTTCCATTCTCAATATTATCCAACATTCTCTGAAATTCCGGTCTGCCCTCTACGCTCTTTCCAGATTTACCTTCATCGGAATACTCATTTACGATTTCCATATTCTGAAATTCTGCATATCTCTTGAGTTTTTCTTTCTGAGCATCCAGACTGTAGCCATCCACCTGCATGGTTGTGGATACTCTGGTATATATATCGCATTTAATCTTTTTATTCTTCATAATCTTCCTCGCAATACAACTCTGTTTTATTGTCCCAACTTCATTTTAGTACTTGTTCCAACTATTTTCAATACTTCTTTTTATTTTTTATTGACATATTTTCGTTACAACCATATAATAATGATAGAGACAGGATTTCTGTCATCGAAAATATTGTTCGCCCACCGTTGGCGGCTTATAAGTGATCGGCTCGAAAATACTGTTCGCTCACCGGAAGCGTCTAATAAATGTCCGGCTCGAAAATTTCGGCCCTGCCGCATGGCAGGGCTTTTTTTATAGGTGATGAACATGATATATCAAGAAGGGTACGTTTACCATATTAAAGATGAATACTTTGAAAAAGTACGGGATTCCAACTTAATGCAGAACAAAGAAGGTGGTACATACCGTCCTACTTTTTACTGTCTGCGTGACAATAAAACTTCTCTGTTATGGATGGTTCCACTCAGTTCTCGTGTAGAAAAGTTTAAAGCAATACACGATAAACAGGTGGCTAAATACGGAAAGTGCCTAACGATTGTTTTAGGTGAATTTGATGGAAAAGAAGCTGCTTTTCTTCTCCAGAATATGTTTCCAATCAGAGATTACTATCTTGACCATATACATACTCGAAATAATAATCCGGTTCCTGTTAAGCATTCCATTCACAAGGAAGTAACAACACGTATGAAAAAAATTCGTCAACTTCATTCCAGAGGCAAAAAAGTTGTATTTCCAGATATTGACCGACTTGAGCAAATTATGCTTGCAGAAGTAAAAGATAACACAGCCGAATAATTTCTCAAAAAAGCGACAGTCTGATTTACATTTTGTATTTCAGAAAACTGCCGCTTCTTTTTCTTGTTTATTCTGTTTTTCTTCCTCCAACTCCCGGAGGACTTCTTCGCCGTACGTATCAATCATCCGTACCAGAAAATCAATGCACCGCTCAAATTCAATATTCTGTTACATAAGCTCCTCCCGTTATTGTTTGTTCTGAGCTTATTTTACAGAACCTGCCTGAAAACCACATTGAATAGAAATTGATTGTAAATTGACACAATCACTTTAAAAATATCCGCATTTTCTTGAATCGAATATATGTTCGTGTTATGATGATAGATATACTCAATTTTAACTACGAAAGGGGAATTTCTATTGAATCGATGCGATTTTTCTTCTATTAGCACTTGCTTAAAAAATCATATCAGCGAAAGTAATCAAATGAGTCAGCCTGATTTTTTATACGAATTATTTGAAGATTTTATGGATGATCCGGCAAATCAGGATTTTTCAATGGACAACGGTCTGGTTTGCCGCTGGATGACTGGTCAGGCTAAAATCAGTCCTAAAATATCCGCTTACTATTCCAAGCCATCCAATCAGGAAAAATTAGCCCATACCATCCACCAGAATCTTCTTCCACTGATGTCTGACTGTAATATGGCTATACAAGATATTTACACTTTATTCATTCAGGATGACAGCATCTCAGATGCGAAAAAGAAAAATCTGACTCCCTTATATAAACCAGCCAGTTCAAGATTGCTGTTTCTTGCAAAACTGATTTCTTTTGGCATGGAACGCCAATTCATCAAACGTAATACCAAAAATCAGAAGCTGCTCGCCGGAGGCGCTTTATCCCCCATTGTGCTGGATTATATTATGGACAATGAGGTTCCGAAACCATGCCGTCATTTTATCGGAAGAGATAAAGAACTGGAAGAATTATATACCATGCTTGAGGAAAACCGTCATGTTTTTCTTTGCGGAATCGCCGGAATCAGAAAAAGTGAACTTGCCAAAGCCTACGCAAAGCGGTACATAAAGCAATACACCAATATCCTTTATGTAGAATATACCGGCAATCTTCATCAGGATATTACTGACATGGATTTTATTGACGATCTTCCGGAAAGCACTGAACAGGA
Source organism: Blautia sp. 1001283B150304_161114_C9 (assembly GCF_015668165.1). NCBI lineage: Bacteria > Bacillati > Bacillota > Clostridia > Lachnospirales > Lachnospiraceae > Blautia > Blautia sp. 1001283B150304_161114_C9. Next base: position 124,722 of record NZ_JADPGO010000005.1, read on the forward strand.
ACGGTTTCAAAGACATAACCGTTTCCTGCGTTCCCTGAAATCTGATACTCTGTTTATCATAGATAATTTTAATGTCACTGCCACACAGGACAGCTTTCTGTCAGTAGTATTAAAATATCGCTGCCAGATTTTGTTTACAACCAGAAGAAAACTGGATGAATACTGTACTCTGCCATTAAAAGAAATAGAGGACATGAACGCTCTCTTCCAGCTGGCATCAGCATTTTATTCAGAGGCAGACACGTACCGGACAACAGTTGAAAAGATCATCGAAACTGTTCACTCTCATACTTTTGCCGTGGAACTGGCAGCAAAACTTCTGGAAAATGGAATCTCGACTCCAGACCAGTTATTAACAAGACTTCAGGTAGAAAAAGATGCACTTGCCAAGATAGAAAATATCTCTGCTGACAATGCTCGCCTCGTTTCTAACCTTCATGCCAACCTTGGAGGACTTTACCGCATGAACGGTTATCCCGATCTTGCAAGAGAACACATGGAAAAACTCTATCCGGTCTTTTAACAAAACAAGCATAATTTACGGCGGGCAACTTGCCCGCCGTTATATTCAGCTATTCGTCAAATAAATATATGCATCTTCCAAAGTGATATCATTATCTAGGACACAATTCTCATTTGGCTTTCCTTTGCTTAATACTTTCATATGAATTCCATTTTCTACATACTGCTTAGATGATATAGAATAATTGGCTTCTAACAAACGGGCTTCTTCTGCATTTTGTACCGTACAATTCCAAACACAGCCCTTTGCATTTTCCAGCAATCCACTCACGCTTCCGGAATATAAAAAACTTCCTTTTTTCATAATGGCAAGCTGTGTACAGGTTGCTGCTAAATCTTCTACTACATGAGTGGAAAACAGCACCGTTCTATCCTTTGAAAAATCAACCAGAAGATTGCGGATCCTGATTCTTTCTTCCGGATCTAACCCAGTTGTTGGTTCGTCAATAATCAAAAAATCCGGATTATTAAGAAGTGCCTGTATGAGTCCGACACGTCTCTTCATACCACCAGATAATTGTCGCATTTTTTTATTCTGATGCTCTGTAAGAGAAGTCTTTTCCAGATAATAGGTAATTCTTTGTTCGAGGTCATTTCTGGATACTCCTGACAGTCCCCCCATATATACAAGACATTCTTTCACCGTAAGATTCGGATATAAGTCGATTTCCTGTGGAAGATAACCAATCTTTTTCTGTATTTTCTCATAATTTCCCTCGTTATACAGAATTCCATCAAGGGAAACCATTCCTTCCGTTTGTTTTAAAACAGTTGTAAGAACCCTCATCAAAGTGGTTTTTCCAGCACCATTCTCACCCAAAAGTCCGTAAATTCCCTTAGGTATTTCAAGAGATGCCTTATTTACTGCAACTACACCATTTTTAAATCTAACTGTTAAATCATTTATTCTAATACTCATAATCTATCCTCTTTTCTTTAAAGCCATTGGTAATACTGCAAATAAAAACAGCCCCGCTATAAAAGACACAAGCGTTCCATAAATCCAACTCTCGGACATTAATTGAGTAGGTTCACAAAAGCTGAAAGAAAACAATCCCAGATTTCCGAAAAATGAACTTCCCGCTTTTGATATAAGTCCAATGACAATTCCAAATAAACATCCAATACCTGCCCACATATTTCGAAGCAATGTACACAAAATCACAGTGCATATGCTCCAAAACCAGATAGTTCCAAACATTGCAATGAAATATAAAAGAAATATCTGAATACCCGAAATGCCTTCGTTTACACTGCCCGGTTTTTGCCAGAAAAACAAAACATATCCAACACAGGAAAGTATTAATAAATATAATATTTGAACGCACACTCTCTGTGATATTACTTTTAACTGCTTTTTTTGATCATACAAATGAAATACATCGGCACGCTTACTTTTTACTTCCATCAAATATGTGTCACTACAAAAAATAATTGTTAAAAATGCTATTGGAGACTGAATCGCTGAACCGATTTCTTCATAGTATATAATCGGATGAATAGCACACAATATCAGTATAAATGCACATGAATAAAAAATCTTATATAACGACAGGCAGTTTTTTAGTTCCGTTTTCAATGAACCCTCCTCCTTTTCCAGATTGTAACAGAAATACATACTAATATAACTGATGAAATTACAAGAATAATCTGATTTATGTTTGACATTTTGGCTACATGTGTTTCAAAAAATCTGCCAGGGAATCGCACCATAATAGAGAACGGTCTCATATAATAAATATCATTCTTCATGGTCAGCATATTTGAATATATAATGTGTAAAAACAAGATTGGTGCTGCCGGAAGCGGATTTTTAAATATTAATGCTGTAATTGTATAGACACAACATATCATCAAAAGATTCGGAACAATATAGATCAGAGAATTCACGCAAAAATCAATTGGTGTTACTGGAAAGCCCGATTCTAAAGACGTTTTCAAACACAGCATAAAGAATATAACATTCAAAATCACTAATACTCCCAGCATACTAATGAATCCGCTTATTACTTTCCCACATATATATTGGATTGCCGTAACAGGCTTTGTATGTAATAATTCATAGGTACTTTTTCGTGTATCCTGAATAAATAAAAATGATAGCAATACGGTTGCAAAAAAGGCCATATGCAATCCTGCAAAATCCGTAAATTTTTTGGCAAAGTACCAGGAAAAAGAATGTTCGGATAATTTCCGCTCGATATAATGATTGATTTCTTCTGCTGTCCCCTTATGAATTTCAAGGTCCTCATAAGCATATATTGCATTATAATAGCCATATTGGGATTCCAAAAACTCAGAAGCAGTCTTTACATCCATATTCTGAATTTCTTTCATTACATGATCTGCTTCCTGCCTGCTAAATCCAAAACCATTTTTGGAGGTGTCCATTAACGTCTCTTTGATCGTATCTTCCCACTCCCTTCTTCTTTCTTTATCATCAGATGTGGGAATGTACCCATCCATGACATCAGCATCTTCCAATGCTACGTCATTTTGTGTGATCTGTTCATTCTGTTTGATATAATGAATTTGCAAATACGATGACAGACATTGATACATACTGGCAACTATAATAATCAAGCCAATCCACAAAACAGGGTTCTTTAAATAATCAAGTATACTTCTTTTTATGATTGTTTTCATTGTATCTCTTCCTTTCTTTATTTCTTTAACAACATCATACAAATCAATTCTCAATAAATTCACAATAAAAAAGACTAAAACCACTTTATTTGTGATTTCAGCCTTATAAAGTATTTTTATTCAGCTTTGAAAAGAGCTTCTACATGAGCACCGCCTTGTCTGGCATTATATATTTTCAAATTTCCTCCATGCTTTTCACAGAAAATACGAGAAATATACATACCAAGGCCAAAATGCTTTAAATCATCTTGTGGATTCTTATGATAAAATGGTTCTGTTACTTTTTCCTCAGTATCCACAAATCCTATTCCATCATCTTCAACAGAAATTATAAGAAAACCATCCTTTTTCTTTATCTGCAAAACAATACTTTTTTGTGCATATCGAACCGCATTTTCCAGTAAGTTGTCTGCCACTTCCATGACAAGTTCCTCATCCACTTTCACAATGTTTTGTTCCTGCACTCTTTCTACCTTACATAATTTACTTTCCTTCTTGGACAGCATGGCAGCTTCTGCCTCAATCTTTTTTGCCAGTTCCGATAATTCTATCTCTGAGCATTGCAGTTCCCTCTGTTCTAAATGGGACATTTTTCTCATGTTTTCCGTGAAATGCTCTATACGGTCAATCTGATACATGCCTGTTTGTAAGATATCAATAACATCCTCTGTTTTTATACTCTCAGCAGAAACAAACTCTAAGAGCATTTCCTGATACCCACGCAATATGGAAAGTGGAGAACGTATATCATGTGCAATTGCATTCCGCAAAGCCTTCTCGTCATCAATCATTCGCCACATCTTTCTATTGTTATCTGCTAAAGCACTTCGCATCATTTCAAATTCTTTACACAAAGTTCCCATCTCATCTTTATTTTCATAGGACACATGAAAATCCAGTTCATTATCTGCAATCATTTGTGAGGCATCTTTTAGTTCCTGTAGAGGTGTCTTTAACTTATTTTTATAAAAAAAGAATACCGCAGCAACACTCCCAACAATCGAAAAAATAAGTACCGAATATGTTTCCATAAAGTCACACATTTCCGAAAAATGATAGTCCAAACGATTCATCTGCGATTGATTAGGTCTTGATATCTCAATCTCGTATTTCTTTCCATATTGCTGAAACACGTCCGTATAATCTGCATAATCAATATATTTTTCCCATATTTTATTCTGCATATTTCTTGCAAAATGAACTGTAAATCCAGATAACAGAAATGCTGCCGTTAAGCTAATCACAAAATAAAGCAGAATTGTTTTTTTCAGTGACAAGTTTCTTATTTTTTCCATCGGTATCCAATCCCCCATACAGTTTCTATGTATTCTTTTTCTGAATAATCCGCTATTTTTTTCCTTATACGCCGTACTAATTCCGTTATCGTTCTACTGTCCCCTTCCGCATCATATCCACAGACTTGTGCATATATACGTTCTTTATCAAACACCTGCCCTGGATGCATGGATAAGAATTCAATAATCTGATATTCAATTTTTGTGAACTCTATCCTGTGTCCAGCTATAGCTACTATTTTTTCAGAATAATCAATCAGCATTTCATCCATGAAACGGTATTCCGTTTTTTGTTGATGCCTTTCTTCTCTCTTTATGTTTGTGACAATCCTTGCTTCCAACTCCCGAAGACTAAATGGTTTCGTAATATAATCATCCCCACCCGAAAGCAACCCATTAATTTTATCATCTTCATCAACTCTTGCTGTTAGAAACAAAATCGGACATAACACTTTACTGCGTATCAGACGACATACTTCAATCCCATCCATACGTGGCATGTTGATATCCAATAAAATAATATCCGGTTTCATTTTTATTTTATTTAATGCTTCCATTCCATCTGTAGCCGTAATGGTTTCATATTGTTTCATATTAAAATAACTACAAAGCATTTTCACCAATTCTTTATCATCATCGACAACTAAAATCTTGTAGTTCATCCAAACCACCTCCAGTATCCATATTATACGATAAAAAACAATGAAATCACAACAAGAGTACATGAAGAACGTACGCATAATATATCTTTTTTCTCAATTCCTGCTCAATTTCCACTCAATGTCTTTTACCTCCGATTTTCGTATGCTTATCTCACAGCAAAGCAGTACCACACCGGTATGACCTGCTGAATCAATCAATACGAAAACGGAGGTATTTTTTATGCGAGAACTCAGAAACACAAAAATCATCGCTGTAGATCATGGCTATAGCAATATGAAAACAGCAAACACCGTCACGCCAACCGGAATCAAAGCCTATGAAACAGAACCAATCTTCACCGGAAATATTCTAGAATATAACGGCATTTACTACCGGATTGGCAAAGGACACAAAGAATTTATCCCGGATAAGGCTATGGACGAAGAATATTATCTTCTGACGCTAATGGCTATTGCAAAGGAACTGAATGTCTTTTCCATCCGTGAAGCAGATGTCCATCTGGCTGTCGGACTTCCTCTGACATGGATGAATAACAATCTTGATATCCTAGATTCTCAGGACATCTCGCTCAAAAAACAGCTTGAAAAAGATGCCGCCGCTTTCCGGGAAGAAAAATTTCGTCCTGAATCTGAACAGTATACAGAATTGCTGGACACCAGAATCCAGATACGTCCTGATTTCCGGGATAAGCTGATCGAGCAGCTCAAAGGTACTTTTGGTAAGTATTATGACTATCACCGCCGTGATATTGCCGCCAATGAGGTGGATTATCTCAATGTGGAAGATTCGGATGTCTTCTCCCATCGTGCATGGGAACTTAAATATCAGCTAGAACAGGAAATGCGGCGAAATCAGCCTGCAAGAGCTAAGAAAAAGTCCTATGATATGGAATTGTAATCATCTTCGAGTAGATAACATGCTCTTACAAATCTCTTGTTCAAAAATAAACTCCTTTCAAAAAGGCGTATGGAAATCAAAACTTCCATACGCCTTTTTATATTCTGCTCTTCAAATTGTCTAAAAGTTGACTAAAAATATATCACCGTTCATATGATACAATAATTTCTTTGCTATCTGCTGTTTTATAATCAATTGTTCCCAAATTACCAATCAAGTCAAATGTCATATCTGCATTAACCTGCAATTCATCTTCAAGTTTGACTGCCGACGGCTCATCTTTTAGAAAAACTGTTAATCCATAAGGCTCTGTTTCAGACTGTATCTCTATACTGTCATATGAGTATCCCTCTGGATACTCTTGACCGCTTACAATATTTATAACATTTGAAGAATCTCCTACATAATCTGTCTTATACTGCGATAAATCAGGAATTTCGTACAATTTTTCTTTTTTTCCGCACGCTGAAATCAACATGATTGATACGGCAACTAACATAATTGCAAGTACTTTTTTCTTCATAGAAACACCTCACGAAAGCTTTATTCAACACTTTTCGATTTGAGTAAAAGTCCAAGGGACTTTAATGTCCCTTATGCTTTTCTCTTTTCTTTCGCTGTTTCAGTTCAAACATTCGCTGCTCTTCTGCCTCTTTTTTCTTGAGGCTTTTCTCTTTGCGTTCCTGCTTGTTCTGTTCCTGCTGTAATTTCAACGCCTGTTGCGATTTTGTACCAATGCCTATTTCCAGCATCTGCTTCTTTGCTTCCCGCTGCATCCGTTTCGGATTTCTTTTGATATCCTTTACAACAGTTTCAACAACCGGACTGAATTTCAAACTGAAATAGCACTTTTGAATATATTCCTGTACTTCATAATCTTTTGGCTCTGCACCAAATGTTACCTTTGCCACAGATAGTTTGCCATCTTCGATGCGTTCAAAGATTCCCACCCAAAACGGCTCTTCAAAAAATACTGTCAGCTTTCCATTTACTTTGTCCATAAGAATCCCTCCTAAAATTGATTGAACAAAGAATGGACAACCCGGAGGGGCAGGTTACTTACCCTATTTATATAGGACGGCCGGGCTACCTACCGGCTCTGGCACATCAAAGATGTACGTTGCGTTTTTATCTTTGCTTTTATAATCAAGCCATATGGCACGATTAACTTAATTCAGAAACTTCTAAGTTGCGTTCCTCAAAAATATTCTTCTTACTTCATAAGATTCTATCTTTTGTTCAAATCATACCATATGATTAATGCATTTTCTATATACTTTCTTTATAATCAGCCAAAAGCCTCGAAGGAGCTTTCCACGTTTTAAATGTACACTAATTCTCTTAACACAACCTCTTCTGCATCATTCCATATTTCCCATGAAGAATGTTGTAAATTAGTACTATCCACAACGATAACAGGTAATTTAATTATTCGTATTTTTTCCCGATAATGTAAATCGAAATTACCATACCACCTAATATCATAATTAAGAAAATTTTATTCGAAATATCCCATAAAGCTATATTGAAACAATTGATTATTATAATACCTGCAAGAGGATATAGAACAACCGTTGCAAGTGTCCATATTTTTAAAGTTGTGCAGATGTACATCCAATTTCCGTTGTTAAAGGATAAACCAACTAGATGTATTCTAAAAATTCCTTGTGAAACATAATTTATCTTGTTTGCATCATAATATGTTGGTAATATGTCTTTGGCAAAGAAACAAAACCATGCACCAAATAAAAGCATTAACCCTGTAACCAGCAATATATCATCTTTCATCTCAGCTATTGAATTCCCAGATACGACTAACATAATAATTTCTGTAATAGATATTAAAAAGCATAGCAAATATGCTAATATCCAGTTTTTTCTATGCTGATGAATAGAATTCCTAACAGCCATATCGAGAGAGCCTACTACCAATTCCTCGACTTCTTTTGTATCAATATTTTTCTGTGTATCTATTTTTTCTCCACGTAACAATTCTGTAACGGTAACATCTAATATATCAGCTATTGGTATGAGTAATACGACATTGGGCATACTAAGACCACGTTCCCATTTGCTAACTGTTTTATCTGATACATATAATTTTTCAGCCAAATCCTTTTGAGTTAAATTCTTTTCCTTTCTTAATTCGGTTACAAATAAACCAAATTTTTCATTACTAATCTGATACATATATCCACCTCCTGCACACATATTATAATGAGAGCGTGCATAAATCAATCGACTAGCAGTAGAATCGCAGAATATTAGCACATAATTCATCAAATAATCTCCCCATCATGATTATTTCTATAAAGTTATATTCGAATATTTTTTAAGCCATACTATGGAATAATTAAATCGGCAACTTATAACTATGACGGAAAAAACCAGCCTTCCGAAACTTAGAAAAGATCACTTGCTATAGAATTGTAATTTGCTTCTTCTTTGACCCCTTATAAACATAAAAGCTGAACAAACAGGAGTTTTCGTCCTACTTGTTCAGCTCTTATTCTACTACCTATAAATCAATTCTTTTAACACAATCTCTTCTGCTGTATTCCGGATGTTATTTACAACTCCAACCCACACCATCTGATCACGAGCTTTCAATTCTTCCGTAACGCCTTGCTTCTCCATCATCTGACGCACCAGAATACCCATCCTCTCCTGTGCTTCATCATCCACAGCATTCAGATGTTTTGTCAATCTGTCTTCCAACATATACAGAGAATACATTGCCGGACGATGCTCTTTCAGATACGTTTTCCGCAGCATTCCATATTTTCCATAATGCGGTTCTTCATCTGTACTGACAAGATTCGGATAGTAAATTCCGTCTGCTCCCAGTGTGTAGGTTCCACCCATTTTTTCAAATGTGCTTTTCATGTGTTATTCCTCCTTGAAATCAGCGATATCCTTAGATCATCGCAAAATATTTCAGGGCAGCCTTGATAGCATCTTCTTTCTCTTTCGGACACTGTGGCACTTTTGGATTTTCTGTCTTTGGCAGATTATAGTTCTCTCCTACTTCGATTCCACATTTCCTTTTGATTTGAGAAATATATAAATTTGAAACCTTCAAGCCAAATTCTTTCAGCACATAATCTTTGATTTCCTGATAGGTCGCTTTCGTCTCTGCACTGGTTGCATCCAGCTCATCTAAGTCTAAGTCGATCTCTATCGTGTCATCTGGTTTTTGTTGGGACAAAAGAACAACCGTCTCCACGTGAACCGTCATCCCAAATTGATCAACCGGGCATACCTTTCTAAGCTCATATCCCCTCGCACACAGATACTTCAGATCCCTTGCCAACGTCGCACTGTCGCAACTTACATACACAATCCTCTCCGGGTTCATCTCGATCATGGTCTCCAGCAGGGTTTCATCACAGCCTTTTCTTGGCGGATCTACGACGATAACATCTGCATAAACACCATTTTTCTTATACTCTCTCGGCAGCACTTCTTCTGCCTTGCCCACAAAGAACTCTGTATTTTCCAGACCATTAAGTTTTGCGTTCTCTTTCGCATTCTCAATAGCTGCAGGAACAATTTCCACACCACGGACAAATTTTGCTTTCTGTGCCAGGAACAGGGAAATAGTTCCGATTCCACAGTAGAGATCCCATACTGTTTCCTCGCCGTGAAGATCTGCGTATTCCAGTGCCTTTGCATAAAGCTTCTGAGTCTGCATAGGATTTACCTGATAGAAAGACAGAGGTGAAATCTGATAGGAAATATCTCCGATCCTGTCTGTGATATATTCCTGGCCCCAGAGCAGACGAATTTCCTCACCAAGGATTACATTACTGTGTTTCTTATTTACATTGATGGTGATGCTTGTCATTCCCGGAATCTCACACAGAGATTTTACAAGCTGTTCCTCTTTCAGAATCTTATTTCCGTTCAGGATCAGACAGACCATCACTTCTTTTGTGAAGTATCCGTAACGGATCAGGACATGGCGCACCAGCCCTTTGCCTGTTGCTTCATTATATGGTTCAATCCTGTATTTCTCCATATGTGCGATTACACGGTCCAGAACTTCTTTATTCTCAACTACACCAAGTGCACAGTCACGGTTTTCGATAATATTGTGGGTTCTTCCCGCATAGAAACCTGTAACGATTTTTCCCTCTTTATTTCTGCCTACAGGAAACTGTGCCTTATTTCTGTAATGAAAAAGTTCATCCATGCCAATGATCGGCTCCATGGGGATATCTGTAAAGCCACCGATACGTTCCAGATGTCCCTTCACCTTATTTGTCTTAAATACAAGCTGTTGGTCATAGGAAAGTGCCTGAAGCTGGCATCCGCCACACTGACGGGCAAATTCGCACTTGGGCTCAACTCTGTACGGAGATGGCTTCAGCACCTCCATAAGACGGCCGTAACCATAATTTTTCTTTGCCTTGATAATTTTGGCTGTTACTGTATCTCCGATCACTGCGTCCTTGACAAAAACGGTGAAGCCATCGGCTTTTCCGATACCTTCACCGTCAATTCCGCAATCTTCTATCTCTAACGTAACAAGATCGTTCTTACGAAATTCCATAAAGATTACACCTCATCTGTTCTTCTTAAGTTGGATTCAAACAATTTATTATATCCAAGCCACTCTTTTTTGCTCTTGTTTGCTGCAAAAATCTCTGTGATGGTTTCCATTCTTGCATCTGTATTATCTGCAAGATTGAGAGCTACAGCCTCCACCAGTGCAGGTTTCTTCGGGGAACCATATTCAAGCTCTCCGTGATGTGACAGAATACAGTGGATCAGTTCATTCTTAAGCACCTCCGGAAATTCCGGTATCTGGCGCGCAAGATCATTGATCATCTGCGCTCCCATATAAATATGTCCCAGAAGCTGACCTTCATCTGTATAATCATTTAACGGAAATGCAGATAATTCTTTTGTCTTTCCGATATCATGAAGAAGTGATGCTGTGATCAGTAAATCCCTGTTGATGACCGGGTATGCCTTTGACATATAATCGCAGAGTCTGGTCACTCCCAGAGTATGCTCCATCAGACCGCCGATAAATCCGTGATGTACTGTCTTCGCTGCAGAATGTCCTTCAAACGCTTTCACAAAAGCTTCATCTTCCACAAATAATTTCTTCAGAAGTGCAGACAGATAAGTATTCTCCACACTGTCAATAAATGCTCTCAGCTGGCTGTACATATCATCTGTGCTGTTCTCACTTACAGGAAGATAATCTGCCGGGTTGTACTCATCTTCAGCAGCCTTGCGCACACGCTTGATATTCAGCTGCATAGCCCCTGCAAAGCTGGTCACATCTCCTACAACATCAATATAATCCAGGGCATCGAAATCATCAATTCCCAGAGAATTTGGATCCCATATCTTGCCATCCATGATTCCGGTTTTATCCTGGAGGATAATATTCTCATAGGGTTTTCCATTCTTTGTTACCGCAGACTGTTTCTGCTTGCACAGATAAATCCCATTAATTCTGTCTCCCTCATGTAACTCATTTAAAAAACGCATAAAGCCTGCCTCTCTATCCTTTATTTTTAGTATTATAACAATTCCACAAGAAAGAATCCCGCTTGTAGGATTCTCCGCCTGTCACTATCTCTCTCCAACTGTTACCTTATAATCTTTCTCCGCATACTCACCATCGGAATTTTTGCGAAGAACCGTTATGGTAAGATTTTCTCCCTGCTTTTTTGTCTGAAGATATGTATAGTAAGACTGCATACTCTCTGTGGGAGTTCCATCAATCTTACTTATAATATCTCCACACTGTATCCCTGCCTTCATCGCAGGAGATTCTTCTTGTGTACGCTCCACGTAAAGTCCCTGATCAATTCCCAGTTTTCTACATTGTGCCTGAGTTATCTCTGTTCCATAAATACCTGTATATCTGATTGTCTCTTTGTTAGCCAGATGTTCTACCAACGGAAGAATCTGCGAAATGGAAACTGCATGAATATTATCTCCATCGTTTTCATTCTTCTTCAGTATCATACCTGCCACATTTCCGTCAGAATCAAGCAGCACACCACTTCCATCTTCATTCCCCTGCACATCTGTAGCCAACACATTATACTCCGTATCCGCTACCGATAGTTTTTCAGAAACAGAAGTGATCATTCCATAAACCACCGCATCACTGTCACCGGCAGGACTTCCGATAGCAATTACTATATCGCTCTGTCCCAGTTTCTTTGTGTCTGTCAGATCAGATACCACGATACCTTCTCTTGTACTGTCATTGAGAAGATTTTTTCTCACAGTTGCAACTGCAAATCCGGAATCTGCATCTCCCCTGCATATCTCTCCCTGCACTGTCGAACCATCTGCAAAAGTCACCTGCAGTTCCTGCAGATTTTCCAGTTCTTCCTCATAGGTCAGGATATAAAATTGCGTCTCTGTTTCAAGAAAGACAAGACCTTCCGTATCTTCCTGCTGAAAATAAGAATTATTCAGCAAATCCTCATCCTTTGAAATTCCTCTCACGTTTACAAGAGATTTTCGGGATTTTTGGGAAACCTTCAGCACTTCCCTATACATCTCCTGACGCATTGCCAGAAGACTCTTCTCCTCTTGTTCAGAAACTGAAGCGACAGATTCCCTCTCTGTTGCCTGTTCTTCAGATATCGTCTCCGCTACATCCGATCCTGTCAATTCGATTTTCTGCTGTGTATTCTCTTCTCTGTCCGCCATAACCGGAAACACACTGGCAAAGGTTACGGCTGCGCAGCCTCCAAACAAAACGCCACATCCTGCTATCATAAGCAGCCTGCGCAACAGACTGCCATTCTCTTTTGGCTGTTTTTTTACCGTTTCTTTTATAAACTGATATTCCTGTGTGTCCATTTTGTTTTTTTTCATACCTGATTCTCCTGCCGCACTCCATTCAGGATAACTGCCCAGTGTCATACAAAACAGCAATCTGCCAAACAGTTACCATTCAGGTTCAATATCGCTTGTATTCAAACAAATTATATCGTAACAATCTACACATTATTTTAACAAAAAGATATGAATTTTTTATGAATATACTATAAGTAATTTCCCACAGTACAAAAAAGAAGCTCCTACTGAAACACTTATCGTATCAGCGAAACACTGTAGCTCAGGTTATTATGATGACACAAAAAAACGGCTTAAATGCACATATGATAGCATTCAAACCGTTTTTCATGCGGAAGATGGGACTTGAACCCACACGAGCGCAATGCTCACAAGATCCTTAGTCTTGCTCGTCTGCCAGTTCCGACACTTCCGCATATCGCATTTCTGTTATAAGTTTTACTTATTGTTGCGACAATTGGTACTATACCAAAAACTATATAAACTGTCAATAGCTTTTTTGATTTTTTTTTATTTTTTTGTAAAAACTATCATTTTTATGTATTTCTATCCTTTTTGCTTTCCATAGATTCCAAAATCATATATAATAGGAAAAGTATTTGTAACTGCTTATTTCACAGTAACACAGTTACAATTATGTTACTGTTCACACACCACTATTCCGCGAGGTGTTTTGGCATGAATATGCCAAAATCCCGAGACATACAAGCCAAAATTCCATTGCCGCAGGCAATCTGGAATGAATTTTGGCTACGTTACTGTGAACGGAGTGAACAGTAACACAATTATTTTTTTAGAATTGCTATAATCCCGGAGTACATTTCCATAACAAAAAATGCTATAATATCAGGGACAGCAAATTATAAAGATATCTATCAGGAGATTTAAACAGACAATGAATCAGAAAGCATATAAAGCACTTGAATATTATAAAATCATCAATATGCTGACAGACAAGGCTTCCTCTTCCATGGGAAAAGAAATCTGCCGGAAGCTGGAGCCATCCACAGATATTGATGAAATCCGACATATGCAGACTCAGACCAGAGATGCACTTACCCGTCTTTTCCAGAAAGGAAATATTTCCTTTGGCAGCGTCAAAGATGTGCGTGGTTCTCTGAAACGTCTGGAAATCGGAAGTTCTCTGGGGATTGGTGAACTTCTTGCCATCTGCAGCCTTCTTGAGAACACCAATCGTGTTAAAGCTTATTCCAGAAGTGAGCGCGGTGATTCTCTCCCGGACTCTCTGGACGGGATGTTCGAGGCACTGGAACCACTGACTCCTCTTACAACAGAGATCCGCAGATGCATCCTCTCAGAAGATGAGATCAGTGATGATGCAAGCAGCAACCTCCGCCAGATTCGAAGAAACATGAAGATTACCGGAGACAGGATCCATACACAGCTCTCCTCTCTTGTAAACGGTAGTGCCCGCAATTATCTGCAGGATTCCGTTATTACCATGAGAAACGGACGCTACTGCATTCCGGTCAAGGCAGAATACAAAGGACAGGTTCCGGGTATGGTACACGATCAGTCCTCCACAGGTTCTACTTTATTTATCGAACCTATGGCAATCGTAAAACTAAATAATGACATCCGCGAGCTGGAACTGGAAGAACAAAAAGAGATTGAAGTGATCCTTTCCACCCTGAGCCAGCAAACTGCAGAACAGACCGACTCTATCCGCGCAGATCTTAATATCATGGTACAGCTTGACGTCATTTTTGCCAGAGCATCCCTTGCCATGGATATGAATGCAACAGAACCAATCTTCAATGATGAAGGACGCATCCGTCTGAAACAGGCACGCCACCCTCTCATTGATAAGAAGAAAGCTGTTCCCATTGATATCCGTCTCGGCGATGATTTCGACTTGCTTGTTATCACCGGTCCGAACACCGGTGGTAAAACTGTATCTTTAAAGACTGTCGGACTTCTCACTCTCATGGGCCAGTCCGGTCTTCATATTCCCACACTGGACCGCTCAGAGCTTGCACTGTTTGAAGAAGTTTATGCTGATATCGGTGATGAACAGAGTATTGAACAGTCATTAAGTACATTCTCCTCACATATGACCAACGTGGTTTCTTTCCTGAAAAAAGCCAACCGTCACTCTCTTGTCCTTTTCGATGAGCTCGGTGCAGGTACAGATCCGACAGAGGGTGCTGCCCTTGCCATTGCGATCCTTTCCCATCTTCATGAACAGGGAATCCGCACTATGGCAACCACCCATTACAGTGAGCTGAAGGTATATGCACTCTCCACCTCAGGTGTAGAAAATGCCTGCTGCGAATTTGACGTGGAAACGCTCCGCCCGACCTACCGCCTGCTGATCGGTGTTCCCGGGAAAAGTAATGCATTCGCCATTTCTTCCAAGCTTGGACTTCCGGACTATATCATCGATAAGGCCAAAGAACAGATCAGTGAACAGGATGAATCTTTCGAAGATGTTCTCAGTTCCCTGGAAAGCAGCCGTATAATTATTGAAAATGAACGTCGCGAGATTGAACAGTATAAACAGGAAATTACCTCTCTGAAATCCGAAATGGAATCCAAACAGGAGAAGTTGAACGAGCAGCGAGACCGCATCATCCGTCAGGCCAATGAGGAAGCTCATGCAGTTCTCCGCGAAGCCAAGGAATATGCAGACCAGACTATGAGGATGTTCCACAAATTCCAGAAAGACCATGTGGATCTCTCTGCTGTGGAAAAAGAACGCCAGAATCTGCGCAAACATATGAATAAAGCAGAGAAAGGCATGACTCAGAAAACTGCTGCAAAGAAACCGAAGAAGGAACTCACAGCCAAAGATATCTCCCTCGGCGATGCAGTTAAGGTTCTCAGCATGAATCTGAAAGGGACTGTCAGCAGTCGTCCGGACAACAAAGGTTTCCTCTTCGTGCAGATGGGTATCATCCGTTCCAAGGTTCACATCTCTGATCTGGAACTGATCGATGAAGCAGAGATCACCACACCAACCATGCAGCGTACAGGTGCAGGTAAAATCCGCATGTCAAAAGCAGCCCATGTATCCACAGAGATCAACCTGCTTGGCAAAACGGTAGATGAAGCAGTTGCAGAGCTTGACAAATATCTGGATGATGCTTATATCGCTCATCTGAAATCTGTCCGTATTGTTCATGGTAAAGGAACCGGTGCTCTGAGAAAAGGTGTACACAATTATCTGAAGCGCCAGAAGCATGTGGAATCCTTCCGCCTTGGAGAATTCGGCGAAGGAGATGCAGGTGTTACTATTGTAGAATTTAAGAAATAGGAGGGACCGCCATGGTTTCCAAACAGAAAATCCTTATTGTTGATGATGATAACAATATCGCAGAGCTTATTGCCCTGTATCTTACCAAAGAATGCTTCGAGACAAAAATCGTAAATGACGGAGAAGAAGCGTTAAGGGAATTTGTCTCCTTCCGCCCGGATCTGATTATTCTGGATCTGATGCTTCCCGGAATTGACGGTTATCAGGTATGTCGTGAAATCCGACATACCTCTGATGTTCCCATCATTATGCTTTCAGCAAAAGGCGAAACCTTTGACAAGGTTCTCGGACTTGAACTGGGTGCAGATGACTATATGATCAAACCCTTTGATTCCAAGGAACTGATTGCCCGTGTACGTGCTGTCCTGCGCCGTTTCCAGGTTAAACAGCCAGCGCCTTCTTCCAGTGAAAAATGTGTTACTTACCCGGATCTGACCGTTAATCTGACAAACTATGCAGTCACATATATGGGTCGTCAGGTTGATATGCCGCCAAAGGAACTGGAACTTCTCTATTTCCTTGCAGCATCACCAAACCAGGTATTTACCCGTGAACAGCTTCTGGATCACATCTGGGGTTATGAATACATCGGTGATACCCGTACTGTAGACGTTCATATCAAACGTCTTCGTGAAAAGATCAAAGACAATCCTCACTGGTCCATTGCCACCGTATGGGGAATCGGATACAAATTTGAGGTAAAAAATCCATGAAACAGCATCATCTTTCCACAAAATTCCTGAGATTTTATATTCTCATCGGGATTTTGGGATTTTTCCTCATAACCCTCGGCGGTTCTTATATGGTGGAAAAGCATCTGGAACACTCTTTAAGTGCCGCACTCTATACAGAAGCGCACAATATTGCATCTAACGAAGCAGTTAAAAGCAATATCTCTTCCAGTACAGTAGATACTCTTCAGGAACACTTATGTGCAATTTCCGATTTTCAGGATGCTGTATTGTGGATCATCAACAGTAATGGTGAAATCATTGTAAGTACACAGAAAAATATTGACGTCCGGGATCCAATCCCACTGGAAGAATTCGATGCTTCCAAATGGGGAAGCAACTATTATCAGATTGGAAAGTTTTATGGTTTCTTTAAAACAGATCATTTGAGTGTTATTGCCCCGATCACCTCTGATATGGAAACCAAAGGTTACGTGGCAATCCATTATTCGATGACAAACCTTTATCAGAGCCGAAGCAGTATTCTTTTTATCATGCAGGTAATCTTTCTCCTGTGCTATGCAGCCACCAGTCTTCTGCTCTGGGCTTACAGCCACTACATACGTAAGCCCCTGGCCAGGATCATGAAAGGTGCCAGTGAATATGCAGGAGGTAATCTTGCATATAAAATAGACGTTACTTCTGATGATGAAATGGGATATCTTGCCAAAACTCTGAATTATATGTCCGATGAACTGAACAAAAACGGAGAATATCAGCGTAAATTCATTGCAAATGTCTCTCATGATTTCCGTTCTCCCCTTACCTCCATCAAGGGATATGTCAATGCCATACTGGACGGTACCATCCCCTATGAGATGCAGGAACGGTATCTGAAGATCATCGCTTTTGAATCTGAACGTCTTGAAAAACTCACCCGCAGTCTTCTGACTCTGAATGAACTGGATATGAAAAAACGGATGATGCACATTCAGCGTTTTGATATCAATGATACCATCAAAAACACAGCAGCTACATTTGAAGGCATCTGCACCAGCCACCAGATCCGCCTGGAGCTGCTTCTCTCCGGACATGAACTTTATGTCAGAGCTGATATGGAACAGATTCAGCAGGTCCTTTACAACCTTCTTGATAATGCCATTAAATTCAGCAATGATAATTCTTCTGTTCAGATTGAAACAACTGTAAAAAGTGGTAAGGTCTTTGTTTCTGTAAAAGATTACGGAACCGGCATTCCCAAAGAAAGTCTGGGCAAAATCTGGGATCGTTTCTACAAGATTGATGCTTCCCGCGGAAAAGACCGTAAAGGCACCGGACTCGGACTCTCTATAGTCAAAGAGATCATCAATGCACATAACCAGAATATTGATGTGATCAGTACAGAAGGTGTGGGAACCGAATTTATCTTTACTCTGGAGAAAACGAAATAAATTTCTTTCACTTGAAAAATATTGTCTTAAATATACCTGTAACAACCCTCTTACCTGGAGCGTGTCTGAGAGGACTGCTATAAAAAATACCGTAACAAAAGTATATATCATTTACTTTTATTACGGTATTTTTTTATTCTATGGCAATCCTCGTAAATAATGCATTTAAGACATTTCACCCACCTTAACTAAACGGTGTTCTCAGCATTCTGTCTTCATTTACGAGATAGATTCCTCTCGGTGTGATCCTGATTTCAGGAATCACAGGAAGTGCCATAAATGACAAGGTGATAAACGGATCAAATCCTTCTTTCACTCCCATCTCATAGGCCTTCGGAATCATTTTTGCAAGTGCTTCGTTTACACTCTCGTAGCCGGCATCGCTCATCAGTCCCATGACAGGAAGTGGTAAGGTTCCATAAATCTCTCCATTGCATACCAGAGTATAACCACCTTGCGTCCGCATCATTTCTTTTACAGCAATAGCCATATCACGATCATTATCTCCTACTACAATAATATTGTGGGAATCATGGGAAACACTGGAAGCAATGGCTCCGCCGTGGATTCCATAGCCTTTTACAATGCCCACTCCCATCTTGCCCGTATTCTTATGACGCTCGATCACTGCAATCTTCTGATATTCCCCGTCCGGAGCAAAATATTTCTCACCATCCGATTCTATCCATGGAACCTCTTCCAGAACATCCCTTGTCACAATCTGTTTTTCAAGCATCTGAATCACTCTTGCCTTTGTTCCCGGATGTTTCATTTTCAGACGTTCCTCACTGAACCCAGATACATGAACTGTATTTTTCAGATATGGAGGACATGGTTTCAATTCTGCTTTCTCATCTTTAATGATCTTCTTACCACAATGATATACATCTACAACATTCAGATCTGCCACATTATCCAGAATGACAAAATCTGCCTGTCTTCCGGGTGCGATCATTCCAAGTCTGTATAAACCATAGCATCTTGCAGGCTGGATCGTTGCCATCTGCAGTGCTTTCTCAACCGGAAGTCCAAGCTGTACTGCACGCTTTACATTATAATTGATATGTCCCTCTTTACGGATTTCTTCAATATGCTTATCATCAGTACAGAAGCAGAAACCTGACGTATCTGTATGGTGTTCCACAATCCCCTTCACAATAGCATCCAGATTTCTTGCAGCACTTCCCTCACGTATCAATACCTGCATTCCATTTCTTGCCTCAGCCATTGCATACTCATAATCCACACACTCATGATCTGTGTCAATTCCGCCAAGTACATATGCTGCCAGATCTCCAGGTGCCAGAAACGGTGCATGGCCATCCTTCACTCTGTCCTGAAACAGCTGGAGCTTTTCATGCATGGCAACACTTCCGTTAATCACAGAAGGCGCATCCATCACTTCACCAAGTCCCAGAATCCTCGGATGTTCCAGATATCCCTTCATCTTTCCTGCTGTAAGAATACACCCGTTATCATCCACATGAGTCGCCGGAACACAGGAAGGCATCATTACATATACATTCGCCGGTGCATCTTCTGTCTGATCCAGGATATAATCAATTCCATCCGTACCGGATACATTTGCAGACTCATGAG
Organism: Blautia sp. 1001283B150304_161114_C9; assembly: GCF_015668165.1. Lineage (NCBI taxonomy): Bacteria > Bacillati > Bacillota > Clostridia > Lachnospirales > Lachnospiraceae > Blautia > Blautia sp. 1001283B150304_161114_C9. The sequence goes on from NZ_JADPGO010000005.1 coordinate 144,583, forward strand.
GATCTACAATAAATGTTGTAGTTCCACACTGTGCAGCCTGCCGGACCAGCTCACCCGGCGTCACCAGAGTAGATTCCAGATGCAGATGACTGTCGATAAATCCCGGACAGATTACTTTTCCTTCCAGATCAATCTCTGTCTCTCCTTCGTATGTACCGACTCCGATCACAATTCCATCTGCAACAGCCACATCACCATCAATAAATTCTCCCGTACCAGAACTGAACACACACCCATTTTTAAACACCAACTCAGCCTTCTCAATACCTCTTGCCATCTGCGAATACCTGCGATACATCTCAAGTTCCATAAAAAAACCTCCTTTCGCTCCCTTGAAAGCCCTCCCTGCGCCACACATTCATTATTACAGTAAAGCTTCCAATATATTATCATATTTACTTGTTTTTTCAGACTTTTTATTGTCCCAATCAATTTTTTCTATATATTTCATTATATATTATCATCTGTCTTTTTAATTTGCAACCTGTTTTTTCTTTACCAACGCAACTTTCCATCAACTTTTAACGGCTTTACAAAAAGGCTGCCGGATATCTCCTGCAGCCTTTTCATATCACTTACATCTCTATATTTACATCATATAATCTTTGATCACATCATGATCTCTGAGTACTTTCTCGACCACAGTTCCCTTAACAGCTTTCAAAAGCGGTTTCTTCAGCATATCCAGTGGTCCCGGAAGTTCGATCTCCAGTGGAGATTTTCCATCCATCAGCTTCACACTGCTATCCAGTAATTCTCTGATATCATAAACACTGCCCCATACTTCCGGCACACCTCTGTCAACACCAAGAAGTCCATATACAGCCTCCATAGCAGTTCTTACGGAATATTCAGTAGTAAATACAGTATCTCTTGGTGTATCGGCAAACTGTCCGAGGAATGCGAAGTTTACACAGCCATCCGGAATAACATCAGGTCTGTCACCCTTTGTTCTCGGCATAAAGAATGCTGTAATATAAGGCATCATGGTCGGTACACAAACTGCACTGTTCTCAGCCATGTCTTCAATCTGGTCAACCGGAACGCCAAGATGATAGAGCCACTCTTCTGTGATTTCCTTACCTGTACACTCCTTCATAGGCTTCTTGATATAATCACCAGGTACATCTGTAAACAGACCATATACCCATACACAAACCTTGTCTTTGTCCTGATCCTTGAACTGTCCCTGTCTGTTGATCGTCCAGCTTAATAACCAGCTGGAATCCTGACAGCTTACAATACCGCCTGTAACAACCTTGCCTGTTCTCGGATCACGTTTGCAGATATCTGTAATATAAGGAATGATCTTATCATCCAGAGTAGTCACTGTTGCTGACTCCCAATTTGTCTTAGCAATATCAGAACAGAATTTCTCAGGATGTCCGAAGGACGGATCCTGTTTTGCAATATTTTTCCAGAGACTCCAGCATCCACTTGTACGAACTTCTGCATCTCCGTTCGGTGCATGATTCTGATCGCCATAGATGGTTCCCTCTGTACAGCTTCCGTTTGTCACAAATACAAAGTCGTTTTCTGTAAGAACAATTCCCTTTTCTACGCCATTCACCTTACACTCGATTGCTTTTGCAATCTTCTTATTGCCTTCAAACTCAAAGAGTACGTTTGTAACCTCTGTATTGAACTGGAATTCAACGCCTGCTTCTTCCAGATATTTCTGCATTGGCAGAATCAGGGATTCATACTGATTGTATTTAGTAAATTTCAGGGCGCTGAAATCCGGAAGTCCGGAAATGTGATGGATAAATCTCTGGAAGTACAGTTTCATTTCCAGTGCACTGTGCCAGTTCTCAAATGCGAACATAGTTCTCCAGTATAACCAGAATGTGGAATCAAATACTTCATCGTCAAATACATCCTCAATTGTCTTGTCATAAAGATCTTCATCCTTTGTCATGAACAGCTTCATGATCTCCATGCAGCCCTTCTGGCTCAGATTGAATTTACCGTCTGTATGAGCATCCTTGCCTCTCTCTTTTGTTGCACGACAGAGAGAATAGTTGGGGTCTTCCTTATTCAGCCAGTAGTATTCATCAAGTACAGATACACCAGGTGTTTCAATGGATGGAATACTTCTGAAAAGATCCCATAAGCACTCGAAATGGTTTTCCATCTCACGTCCCCCACGCATCACATATCCGCGGCTCGGATCAAAGATACCGTCACATGCACCGCCTGCAATATCCATTGCTTCCAGAATGTGGATATTCTTTCCGGGCATCTGTCCGTCACGTACAAGGAAACAGGCTGCTGCAAGAGAAGCCAGTCCGCTTCCTACGATATAAGCATGTTTATCATCTACGCCTTCCGGCTTTCTTGGACGTGCAAATGCTTCATAGTTACCGTTTGTATAATAAATTCCCTTACTGTTTTTCTCATATTTTCCACGTTCTGTATTGCGATATTCACTTGTATTATGAAGTGCGTCATAATCTTCTTTTTTCTTTGTCTCAGCTGTTTTATACTTCTTTCCTGCTGCCACTGCTGCCACACCTGCTCCAACTGCCAATGCGGATACAAGTCCTAAACCTTTATTTTTACTCATAATACACATCCACCTTTCTTCAATTCTTCTTTAGAAATTCTTTCATCTCTGTGATTTTAAATGCTTTTCGTTCTCTCTGCTTTACCCATTTCCCGTCAAGACATCTTCCTGACTTTTACATTCTTATCTGTATGTTTCCCATATCATAAGCATTTCATCCGTCTGAATGATTTGTTTGTTGCTATGGCTGTATATTAACAGTTAAAATATGATTCTACAATTTACAAAAGCCGCCGAATGATAAGTTTTTTATCACCCTGCGGCTTTTGTAAAGAATTTTTATATGATTATTTTTCCATATTATTTTTCTGAAAGTTATGAATGGATGTGGTCACTGTATCGCGAAGTGTCAGATCCATCATTCTTACCAGATCTTCAATATTTTCTTTCATTCCTTCCCTGATCCACTCAAGCATGATTCCCACAAAACCATATTTATAGAAGTCTGCAATAAATTTCTTATCCTCTTCTGTGATATTCAGACCCTTGCTTTTTTCTTCCACCACACCCACGATCAGATCATAGGTTAATTTAAAAAGATAATTTTCTATCCGCTCCCTGTCCACATTTCTGTAAACATTCATAATAAACGGTTTGTTTTCCAGCACTGCCTCAAATATCTGGGTCAGCCCTTCTGTCCAGGACTCAGAAGTCTTTTTGCCCTGAAGGGCTTTTGTCCCATCTTCCACACAGGACCATTCAACCAGATCATAAATATCCTTGAAATGATAATAAAAAGCCATGCGGCTTATTCCACAGTCTGTGGTAATATCTGTTATCGTGATCTTGTCCAGAGGTTTCTTCAGAAGAAGCCGTTTCAGGGATTCTTCCAGAGCTGCTTTTGTGGTATTTGGCATATAACTCCTCCTGTCTGCTTACTGTGATTATTTCCAGTCGTAGTTTCTCAGGTGTCCTTCCAGATTCATGTGGTCAAAATTATTCTGGCGCAGTGCCTCGTACAGAACAATTGCTACGGAATTGCTCAGGTTCAGAGAACGGATATCTCCGATCATAGGGATTCTTACACAGGTTTCCTGATTGTTGACCAGAATGTCCTCCGGGATTCCTGCGCTCTCTTTTCCAAACATAATGTAGCAGTCTTCTTCATAATGAACATCAGTATAAGTCTGAGGTGCTTTTGTTGTTGCATAGTAAATTTTTGCCCCGGGATTCTTCTCCAGAAAGTCCTCAAAGTCCAGATATGTAGTTACATCCAGATCTTTCCAGTAATCCATTCCTGCTCTCTTTAAGGCTTTCTCACTTAAGGAAAATCCCAGAGGCTCGATAAGATGGAGTCTGGTTCCTGTTGCCACACAGGTACGGCCGATATTTCCTGTGTTTGCAGGAATCTCCGGCTCATGAAGTACAATATTTAATTTTGCCATTTTGTTTTTATTCCTCTTGTTATTAATCGTCTGTCTTTTCTTAGAAAATTGTCTCTTAAGTTTCCTGCAGTTACTCTTTGAGAAGTTGCTGCAGTTCATCCTCTGTCGGACGTTCCAGATATCGGGCACTGCCGCCACTGTAGAGAAGCCGGTCATTGCCACTGTTTGTCTGACCGATGACCTCTGCCATAAATCCCTCATTGCGAAGTCTCTGTACCAGTGCTTCACCTCCGCGGATTCCAATCAATACTGCTCCATCTGCCTGAAGCTTATATGGATTCAGGTCAAAAATCTCGCACACTTCTATGGTCTCCTGACGAATCGGTACCTTACGGAAGTCTGCTTCCAGTCCTACTTCTGAGGCTTCTGCCATCTTCCAGAGCGCACTTAAAAAACCGCCCTCGCCCATAGCATATAATGCGCTGGCATCTGCCTCCTGCGCAATTTTCCAGACAATACTGCCGGCTCCATAAGCATCCCAAAGTGAAACGCAATTCTGAATAAAACCGGCAGAGAATCTCTCTGCCAGTTTGTCCTTTTTATTTTTTGCTATTACAGAGGTTCCTTTCAGAGCCACCGGACATGCCACCACCAGTTCATCTCCCGGTTTCAGGCATCCGGTTATTTCTGCCCTCAGAGCCTCCATTGCCGCCTGTCCCAGTCTCATTCTTTTCCTCCGAAAATTTATTATACGATCAGAGACAGAACTGTCGGCACTACCATTGCCAGTACCAGAATGATTGCAATAATTGCTGTGATCACTTTACGGTTCTTTGGATTAAACATTCCCATTTCTCTTCACCTCTTTAATCTCTGTTCAGGTTCTCAAACACATCTTTCGTCACATCTGTCACATGAGCATTGTTAGTCAGCGGATCACGGTCTGCATAGTTAAACAGCAGCACTGTTCCATCTGCAAATACTTCCACATGTGCATTCTTTGCCACTTTTTCCCGTTTTCTGAAGTCCCATATCTGTCTCTCAAAAGGCTTCTGATCTCTGGCAAAGCCAGGACGGCTTTTCAAGTTTTCTCTCAGATAGAGATCATATACCATCTGGTCTTTTACCTGATCCATGGAAATCTCCGGCACATCCTCCAGAAATTCCAGCAGGATCTCATATCTTCTCATTCTTGTGTGAGAAACATCACCATAGCCCTTTTCCATGTAAAAGCTGCCCAGTCTCTCATAAATCGAGAAAGCATCCTGGAAAAAGTTTTCCAGATATTCAAGTGTATTCTGGAATTGTCCACTATTATAATACACTTCCACCATATTTTCCACAGTTTTCAGCTTCAAAACATGGTCATAATCCAGCCACTTCGTGGAAAGTACCTCATAAGGCTCCTGTGTTTTGTATACAATACCATATTCCCTGCACATCTCCATCATATGGGAACCCTTTAACACCTTCAAAAAGCCCAGCTGAAGCTGCTGTGGTTTCAGTGCATAAACATCATTAAAGGAATGCCGGAAGCTGTCGTAATCTTCATAGGGAAGTCCTGCAATCAGATCCAGATGCTGATGGATATTTCCAAAGCTGTGGATTCTGTCAACAATTCCTTTCAATTTTTCAAAATCCATAGTTCTGTGAATTGCCTTAATCGTGTCCGGATTTGTTGACTGTACTCCGATCTCCAGCTGAATCAGACCCGGGCGCATGGTGGACATTTCCTGCAGTTCCTCTTCTCTTAACAAATCTGCTGAAATCTCAAAATGGAAGTTTGTCACACCATTATCGTGTTCATTAATATACTTCCAGATTGCCATTGCATGATCGTGTTTACAGTTAAAGGTACGGTCTACAAACTTTACCTGCGGAACCTTATTGTCTATAAAAAACTGCAGCTCTTTCTTTACTGTCTCTGTATCTCTGAAACGCAGTTTCTTATCAATGGAAGAAAGACAGTAACTGCAGGAGAAAGGACATCCTCTGCTGCTTTCATAATAAATGATCCTGTTCTTAAACTCAGACAGATCTTTGTAAATGAACGGAATACTGCTTAAGTCCATAATCTGGCGCCATCCATTATGTATGATCTGATCTCCGTCTCTGTAACAGATTCCTGTCATATCTTTCAGATCCTGCGGATTTTTTTCCACATAATATCCGGCAAGTTCTTTAAATGTTTCTTCACCTTCCCCGACCATAACACCTTTAAATTCTGAGTTTTCTGTCAGGAATTTCTCCGCATCATAAGAAACTTCCGGACCGCCGGCCCAAAAGTCGGCGCCCGGAAGAATCTTTATCAGATCTGCCATCAGTTCTTTTACAAAAGAAAGGTTCCAGATATAACAGGACACGCATACCACATCAGGATGCTCCAGATAAATATCACGCATGATATCATCTTTCTGCTGGTTGATGGTATATTCCTTTAATACAATATGATCTGCGTAATCAGATGCATATGCCTGCAGATCATAAACAGCAAGATTAGAATGAATATATTTTGCATTGCATGCCACTAATAAAATCTTCATAAATCTTTAGCCTTCCAGTGCACTCTTCAGCTCTTCTTTGGAAGTAAGACCTACGAAGCGTTTCACTTCCGCACCGTCTTTGAACAGGATCAGTGTCGGAATGCTGACTACACGAAACTGCTGTGCAAGTGCCATATTCTGATCTACATCTACTTTTCCCACTGCGTATCCCTCTTCTGCCAGTTCTTCTACAACCGGACCCTGACGCATACATGGTCCACACCATGTTGCCCAGAAATCTATAAGAACCGGTTTCTCAGATTTTAATACTTCTGTTTCGAAGTTTGCTGTTGTAATCTCTTTTGCCATGATTTATATCTCCTTTGCTTATTCTTTTATTTTAAAGATCTTACATACTTCCCTGCATTAATACCTGCCTGTGCTCCCTCATATACAGCTTTCGCCACCTGAAGAAGCCCGCCTGTACAATCACCTGCCGCATAGAGTCCCGGGATGGTTGTTTCCATATTTTCGTTAACTTTAATGTTTCCTTTTTCCGTAAGTTCAGCTCCCATCTGGCGGGCAATCTCAGTACTGCCTGCAGTTCCCATTGCAATAAATACACCCTCTGCAGGACAGAAATCATTTGCCTGCTGACCTGCTTCTGCCTTTATTTCCTCTGCCTGCACATCAGGTTCAAGACGGATTCCGGATACCAGATCATCGCCCTCTACAGACTGGATCTTCATTGTGTTTACACTGATATTTTCTTCAGGTGTAAATTTCGGTTCTTCACCGTTTGTATAAATGGTTACTGTAGAAGCAGTATTTGACAATTCCTTTGCTTCATGCATGGCGAAATCACCGTTTCCAAGAACTGCTACATCCTTGCCTCTGTAAAAGAAGGCATCGCAGATTGCACAGTAGCTGACACCTTTTCCCTCAAATTCTTTAACACCCGGGATCTTCGGTGCAGCGCGCTTACTTCCTGTTGCAAGAATCAGACTCTGAGTCTCGAATTCACCTTCTGTAGTTTTTACCACAAAAGTATCAAACCCGCCGACTCCCAGAACCTGTGCATCCAATATTCGTACGCCCAGTGCTTTCGCCTGAGCGATTCCTGTATCATATAATTCCTGACCGGACAACGGATGTTCCAGTCCGTAATAATTTTCTATTTTCTCTGCTTTTTCCAAAGCACCGATCCCATTATTGATCACCAGGGGATCCAGATTTCCACGAACTGCATAAAGCGCAGCGGAAATTCCTGCAGGTCCGGCACCTATGATTATCACTTTTTCCAAATTCTGTCACCTGCTCTCTGTTATTGTTTTCAATATACTGTGATATATCATCGTTACTGTTCACTCTGTTCTCAGTAACTTATTATCAGCTATTGTTACTATACTACGTTTTCTGAAAAAAATCCATGATTTTATTTGGATAATTTTGGTATAATTTGGTTAAGATCACCACCCACTGCTTATTGCTTTTTGTAACCTCCGCAGGGGACTTACTTGATTCGGTTAAATAAGTTTCTCGATTCAGCGACATAATAAATAAAAGCGAAGTGCTGTTCACTCATGAACCATGCATTTCGCTTTTATACATTATTTTGTATGATTTATTTATCCAACCAGAGGATATTTGTCTGTAAGTTCTTTGACGATTGCCTTTGCCTTTTCCTGGCTGCCTTCTTCTTTTAAGGTCATAGCAATTGCTTCTGCAATCTTATCCATATCTTCCGGTTTCATGCCTCGTGAAGTAACTGCTGCTGTTCCGAGACGTACACCGCTTGTAACAAATGGAGACTGGGGATCATTTGGAATTGCATTCTTATTACAGGTAATGTTTACTTCATCAAGAAGATTCTCCATCTGCTTGCCTGTAACGCCCAGGCTTCTGAGATCTACAAGCATCAGATGATTGTCTGTACCACCGGAAACGATATCAATTCCTCGTTTCTGGAGTCCTTTGCAAAGTGCCTGCGCATTCTCAATGATCATCTTTGCATAATCCTTAAATTCCGGCTGAAGCGCTTCTTTGAAACATACTGCCTTGGCAGCGATCACGTGCATCAGAGGACCACCTTGGATTCCCGGGAATACTGCTTTATTAAAATTGAATTTCTTTGCATTCTCTGCGCTGCTTAAGATCAGGCCGCCTCTTGGTCCGCGCAGGGTTTTGTGTGTGGTTGTTGTTACAACGTCTGCATAAGGAATCGGGCTTGGATGCTGTCCACCTGCTACCAGACCGGCGATATGCGCCATATCCACCATCAGATAAGCCCCAACTTCATCTGCGATCTCACGGAATTTCTTAAAATCAATAACTCTGGCATAGGCACTTGCACCTGCTACGATCAGCTTTGGTTTATTCTCAATTGCAATTCTTCTGACTTCTTCATAATCGATCACGCCGTCATCATTTACTCCATAATATACTGGCTTGAAGTAGGTTCCGGACATATTTGCAGGACTTCCATGTGTCAGATGTCCACCATGATCCAGATTCATACCCATTACAGTATCTCCCGGCTGCAGCATTGCAAAGAAAACTGCCATGTTTGCCTGTGCTCCGGAGTGTGGCTGTACATTTGCATATTCACATCCGAATAATTCTTTCGCACGTTCGATTGCAAGAGCTTCTACCTCGTCCACGCAGGAACATCCGCCGTAAAATCTCTTCCCCGGATATCCCTCCGCATATTTATTGGTAAGAGGGCTTCCCATTGCTGCCATAACTGCTTTACTTACCCAGTTCTCTGAAGCGATCAGCTCAATATGGGAATTCTGGCGTGCAAGCTCCGCCTCGATCAGATCTGCGATATCCTTGTCTGTCTTTGCTACGTCGTCGATTGAATACATCTTCGTGCTCCTCCTTTGTTATACGCTCAGTAATTATTCCGATTATAACCAATTCTATCCATCATGTCAATCATCAAAAGACATTTGTCCGTGTGTCAAAATATTTTATGTATAAATCCGTATACTACAGATTATACAGATTAATTTGCGTCAAGCGGATATTCGCAACCTCCACAGGGGACTTATTTGATTCGGTTAAACAGCAAAAACTGTGCTGTTTTTTCCATCAGATAGAAACTTATTTCTATTTTACTTCTTATAATTTTGCCCTATAGTTAAAATGATTATAGTTTTTTTAAGGAGGTTCTTTTTATGCTTCAAAATACATATCACAATCCGCTTCTTCCCGGTTTTTATCCTGACCCTTCTATCTGCCGGGTAGGAGATGATTATTATATGGTTACTTCTTCATTCGTTTATTATCCGGGACTGCCGATTTTCCACAGTAAGGATCTGGTTCACTGGGAACAGGTTGGTCATGGAATCCACAGACCAGAGCAGCTTGACTATAAAAACTGCGAAACTTCTGAAGGATTATGGGCACCAAGTATCCGTTATCATAACGGAACTTATTACATCATTAACACTTTCGTATCTGCAGGACGTGAAGCAGAACGTGACAATTATATTATTACAGCAAAAAATCCTGCCGGCCCGTGGAGTAATCCGATTGTTGTAAAAGGTGCAGACGGCATCGACTCCAGTCTTTTCTTTGATGATGACGGTTCTCTGTGGTATGTAGGCAACTACATCAGTCCTGACTGCCTTTATGAAGGACATCATGGTATCTATCTGAACGAGCTTGATCCGGAAACCTTCCAGTTCAAGGGACCTCGTTACATTATCTGGGATGGTGTAAAAACACGCAGTAAATGGATTGAGGCTCCGCATATTTACAAGAAGGACGGATGGTATTATCTCCTTGTTGCAGAAGGTGGTACTTTCGTAAATCACAGTGTACAGATGGCCCGCTGCCGTACAATTCAGGGAGATTACGAAATCTGCCCGAGAAATCCGATTGTTAGTCACAGACACATGCCTCTGTTGAACCCGATTTCTGTTACAGGACATGCTGATATCGTAGAAACTCAGAATGGTGAATGGTGGATGGTCCTTCTGGCTGTGCGTCCATATGAAGGAGGACATTATAATCTTGGCCGCGAGACCTTTATGGTTCCAATTATATGGGCCGAGGACGGATGGCCTATGGTTGATAACGAAACAGGACTTGTCCAGACAGAAGACCGTCTTCCGGATCTACCTAAGACCATTTATCCATTAATGCCTGAATCTGATAACTTCGAATGTGATACTCTGCAGATGCAGTGGAATACCATTCATCCGCCAGTTAAACAAATTTATTCTCTGACAGACCGCTTCGGATATCTGCGTCTGTATACAAGAAAAGAAGTTCTGAACGAAATCTGTCTTCCTTCTTTCATAGGACGCAGACAACGTCACAAAGTATTCCTGGCAAAAACAGCTATGGAATTTACTCCTGCAAACGAGAATGAAGAGGCCGGAATTGCTCTTGTACAGGATGACCGTTTCCATTATCTTATGGTATTAGTTCAGAAAGACGGAAAGCCATTCCTTCAGGCTTACCAAACAGAAAATGGTACAAAATCTTTGCTTGCAGAAACTGAAATCAAAGATGTAAAACGCCTCTACCTCAGTGTTCAGGGTAATACTACTGATTATGACTTCTATTACGGATACACAGATCAGGAAATGCTCCCGCTTGTCAGAGGACTGGATGCTTCTCTGTTAAGTTCTGTAGTAAATAACGGATTTACCGGAACATACATCGGTATGTATACAAGTTCCAACCATCAGCCAAGTACTAATTATGCTGACTTTGACTGGTTTAACTATCAGGGAGAATAATCACTGTTTACAATTAACAAAGCTATAAAAAATTTAAAATATAACCCAAAAACGGATTGCCGTTCAACGTGAACCCGCAATCCGTTTTTGCTGTTTGCAATATCTATATTTCTTTAATCAATCAGATAAAATCATCCGCTTCGCTACGTAGCTCTACACCGAATAACTGCTTCGCAGTTTATCAGAAGGAGCTTACTTGATTCGGTTAAAAAGCTTTTTTGATTTGTTTTACCAGTGCATCCACATCTTCCGCTTTCACAAGAAATCTCTCGGTTCCATTGATTTCCAGACTATCATAAGTATCATCATATGCAAAATATTTCAGAGTTACTTCCGGAGCTTCTTCTGTGTTTCTGTGGAATGTTACAGTCAGCACTTCTTCCTTATCTGCTGCATCTTTTGTTTCTTCGACTTCCGAATCAAGCATTATACTTTGAAGCGCCTGATATAATTCAGTAAATTTCTCCTTCTTTACAGTTTTCTTTCCGAATTTATAATCGCTGCCATCCAGCTTCATGGTATAGGTTTTCTTTCCAATGCTCATATCCACACTGTCAAGTGTATCAATATTTACCAATGCCGGAATCTTCAGGATCAAATTAAACGGTTTCAGCTCCAGAAGACTGTTCACCGACTCTTTTGAAAGCATATAAACAGCCTCTTCGTATCCTTTTACGCATGCATAATAGTCACCATTCTCATCTGTATTTCCAATAAGGATCGTTGCTGTTGCATCTGCATCCTGCGTTTCTTTTGCTGTGTCATCGTTAACTGTATTTACAAAATCTACTGTAAAATATGTCTTTGTATTATCCAGTCCGGTATCTGTATTTGCTGCATCGACGCCGTTGCTGAGATCAAAAGCAGCCAGCACTCCAAACATTTCATACATATTCTCTGTGTTTACTGTTGCAGTCTCATCATACGGATTGGTAATTTCCCAGTAGTCGAAATCCATCTTATAATCTGCCGGTTCCTGTTTGATCTGAAATACTTCTTCGCCGTCCTTTACAATGGAAAATCTGCGAATGGAATAGACAGACATTCTTGGATGTTCTACAGTTTTTAAATCTATATTTTCTGTTTTATCATCTGTCTGATCAGCAATTTCTTCTTCCACAGCTGCATCTTCTGCTTTTGGCTCTTCTGCAGTCTCAGAGTTTTGTTCTGCTTCATCTGCCCATACAGGACAGGATATAACTGCTGTGCCTGCTGCACCGGCAGTAAACATGGCTGTCATTCCAAGAAGTAATATTTTTTTAATTTTGTTTTTCATGTCTGTGTTCCTCCTGTCCATATATAATATGGTTTTTATTTTATGTTACTTTTCGCAATTGAAACAGAATACTTACTCCGTTCGATTAAAGTGCAATTTCTACCTCAGCCGGCTTATGTCCTGTCAGTTCTGCACTTCTTGTATCCGGCTGGGATACTCCTGCAAATAAACGGAAATGTTTTCCTGCGATGTAACGATTTCCATCTTCATCAACTATATTCATTGCTTTATTAGAAATTGTAAATTCTACAGATTTCTCTTCTCCCGCTTTCAGAGATACTCTCTTAAATCCGCAGAGACTGTAGTTACGAACTGCAAGCGGAGAATCAAGGTCTTTGATATACACCTGAACAACTTCATCTGTATCTACTGTTCCATTGTTCTTAACAGTTGCTTTTAACATGATATCGGACTCTGCTGATACTTCACCGACAACCTCTGCTTCTGTTACGCAGGTATCACTGTATGTAAGTCCGTATCCAAATGGATAAAGTGCCTCTTTTTCCATATAACGGTAAGTTCTGTTTTTCATAGAGTAATCTGTAAATTCCGGCATTCCTTCCAGGTCTTTATAGAAGGTTATCGGAAGTTTTCCTGATGGAGATTCTTTTCCGAAGAGAAGATCTGCTATTGCACGTCCGCCTCTTGCTCCCGGATACCATGCAAGAAGGATTCCATTACAGTTATCCTGCGCATAATTCAGGTCAATCGCACTTCCTGCCATCAGAACTACGATGGTAGGTTTTCCTACTGCTGTTACTTTCTCGATCAGTTCTTCCTGTACTTTCGGAAGATGAAGATCAACTTTGTCCCCGGATGCATCACTGTTTCCGGTATCTCCTTCTTCTCCCTCCAGAGTCTCATTAAGACCTACGCAGAGTATGACTACATCGCTGTTTTCAGCTGTAATTACTGCCTCAGAAATTCTGTCCTGATCCCATGCCAGATTTTCAACTTTGTCTTTATATAAATCACATCCCTGAGAGTAAAGGATCCTTACATCGTCACCTGCTTCTTCACGGATTCCTTCAAGAACAGTAATATATTCTGAAGATGTTCCATGATAATTTCCAATAAGAGCTGCACGGCTGTCTGCATTCGGGCCGATGACACCAATAGTATTTACTTTTGTTTTATCAATCGGAAGAACTCCATCATTCTTCAGAAGTACGCAGCTCTTTCTTGCCATCTTAAGAGCTTCATCAATGTGCTCTTTGCACTCTACCACACTATACGGTATCTTATCATATTCACTTCCGTCAAACAGGCCCAGCAGATATCTGGTTGTCAGCAGTCTTACTGCGGATTCTGTAATTTTTTCTTCTGTTACCAGTCCATCCTGATAAGCTCCCATCATATGAAGATAGGTATTTCCACAGTTCAGGTCACAGCCTGCATTTAATGCCATAGCAGCGGACTGTCTTGGTGTGGAAGTTACCATGTGATGTTCATGAAAGTCACGGATTGCCCAGCAGTCAGAAGTATAATGACCTTCGAATTTCCATTTTCCTCTCAGGACATCTTCCATAAGATATTTATGTGCACAGCAGGGTTCTCCGTTTGTCCTGTTATAAGCACCCATTACAGCCTCAACATCCGCTTCTGTTACAAGCGCTTCAAAAGCCGGAAGATATGTTTCCCACATATCCTTCATGCTTGCCTGTGCATCAAATTCATGTCTGAGCGATTCCGGACCGCTGTGCACTGCATAATGCTTTGCACATGCTGCCGCTTTCATTACAGGTCCGTCACCCTGGATTCCTTCTACGAATTTCACGCCAAGTCTGGACGTCAGATATGGATCCTCACCATAGGTTTCATGCCCTCTGCCCCATCTCGGATCTCTGAAAATGTTTACATTGGGGGACCAGAAAGTAAGACCCTTGTAAATATCTCTGTCTTCTTTTGCAGAATATGCATTGTATTTTGCTCTTCCCTCAGTTGCAATGATATCGCCAACTTTTTTCATCTCTTCATCGTCAAATACTGCAGCCATCGCAATTGCCTGTGGGAACATGGTTGCCACACCTGCTCTGGCCACTCCATGCAGTGCTTCATTCCAGTAATTGTATGCCGGAACACCCAGTCTTTTCACGGGAGCAGCATCGTATTTTAACTGGGAAGCCTTCTCCAGAAGCGTCATCTGTGATACCAGTTTTTCTGCTTTTTTTCTTGCTTCTGCTCTTTCTTTTCTGTGATCTTTCATTTCAGATCCTCCTGTTTATATAATTTGATAATTATTCAGCAGGTATTAACAAAGCCTCAGCGCAGCCCGCTACTCCTGCATTATGTATTCTGCATTTCTTCTCTGTATTTCGTCGGAGATTTTCCTGTATGTTTCTTAAATGCCAGTGAGAAATAATTCGTATCTCTGTATCCTACCATCATAGCAATCTTTCCAGTCTTGATGCTGGTAGTTTCCAGAAGGCTCTTCGCCTTCTCAATCCTCTTTCTGACAATGTATTCATTACATCCTTCACCTGTAATCCGCTTAAATAATCTGGAGAAATAATTCGGTGTGATATAGAGACTTTCCGCAATGCTGGAAACCGAAATATCCTCTGCAAGATGCTCATCTATATAGTGTCTGGCATTGGAAATGGTATAATGTACATCCTCTTCATCATTTTCAATAAGCTGCTCAATAAACATTCTCGTAATCTCACAGGCCTCTTCTTTTCCTGCTGATGACAGACTCTTGGAGAGTGCATCCAACTTTCCTTCTTCCACCTCACACGATTCTTCCATGTAGGAAAAAATCAAAGAGGAGGCAATCTCGAAACAACATCTGCGCACAGCAGAAGGAGAAAGATTATAGGATTCCGTTGCCTTAGTAAAGGTATTAAATGCCTTTAGTACATAATCTGGAGTTCCTATATTGGAAATCATGATATTTCGCAGTTCTGCATAGGTTTCCCAGAAGATTTTCTTCTTGTTCTGAGCCCCCATCGTCTGTATAATGTCCTGAATATTCTTTTTTTCATGTTCCAGAAGATATCTGGCATCATTGTAGGAAATTGCCAGATTTTCAAATCCTTGCACAGCACTTCCAACCGTAATCTTTGGTTTATATTCAAATTCATCCTTCAGTACATCCGACAATTCTTCAATCTGTTCCAGAACGCTGTCGTCATCATCCTTTTCAAAACAGACAATCGCAATCGTACCGTCATCATCTACAAATGTGATTCCTCTGTTTTGGGAATCCACCATGCTCATGCAGACATTTTTAACAGTCATTGCACGGAATTTCCCGTCATTCTGCTGTTCTGTATACATTCCCTGTTCCAGAAGAATCAGGCTCATTTTCTGCTTAATATCAAACTGAAAATCTTTCTGGAGAATATACAACTGCATCTCTTTATCTGCTTTTGTATGCACCAAATTCCTCATGCACTGCTCCAGTCTCATCTGCACTACAGAGCCTTGAGAGCGCCACACTCTGGCCTGATTCTGCTCTTTGTTTTCCTGCTCTTTCAGTTCTTTTATCTGCTTTTCTATCGCATTGAAAAGATCATCTTCATCAATCGGTTTCAGGAAGAAATCCTGCACCTGAAGCCGCAGGCTCTCTCTTGCATACTCAAAATTATCAAAGCCTGTAAGCACGATCACACGCAGTTCAGGTACTGATTCTCTGGCCGCTTTAATCAGTTCCAGTCCTGTCATTTCTGTCATCTGGATATCTGTAACCATAATTTCAGGACCTTCTTCTTTAAGAATCTTCAAAGCCTCGTTTCCTGACGCAGCAGTAAATACGTCATCTACTCCCAGTTTCTTCCAGTCTATGGCATTTTTCATACCCATGCGTATCATCTTTTCGTCATCAACAATCAGTACTCTATACACACGTCCGCTCGCCTCCTGCTGTGTTCTTTTTGATTTCTGTCTGATATGGCAGATGGATCACGACAGTTACTCCACCCGAATCATTCTTCTGGTAATTAAGACCATATCCCTCCCCAAAAAGAAGTTCAATCCTCTTGTTTACGTTTCGCACTCCATATCCAAAGGAATCCTCGTATCTGGAGAGCTGTTCATTCATTTCATCTATCTGTTCCTGACTCATTCCTGTGCCTGTATCTGATACCTTTATGATAACTTCATCCTCATTTTTATATGCTGTAAGATAAAGTGTACCTGTTTTTCCCTCTTTTACTTTCATTCCATGATAAATGGAATTCTCTACCAGTGGCTGCAGGGTCAGCTTCGGTATCAGGCTTTCTTCCACCTGAGATTCTACAACAATCTCACTTCCGATAATGTTGTCGTATCTCATGTTCTGGATAATCATATAATTCCTGATGTGCTCTACTTCTTCTCTGATCGTGATCACATCATGCCCTTTGCTGAGACAGATCCTGTAATATTTCGCCAGCGCCTTTACCATTGTGGAAATCTCTTTATTTCCTTCGGCAATCGCCTGCCAGTGGATACATTCCAGTGTATTATAAAGAAAATGCGGCTGAATCTGCGACTGAAGGGCATTAAAACGAATCTGCTCCAGCTGATGCTGTTCCAGTTTTACCTGTTCCATCAACACCTCGATTTCATCCATCATAGAGTTAAAACCAATTGCAAGCTTGGCAAAATCCTCGCCCATATTGTCAACATTGATCCTTGTTCTCAGGGAACCTGTCGCAACATAATCCATATTAGATACTACCTTATTAAGGGGCTGATACATTTTCCTGACCAGTGCTCTTATAATAATGCTTACTATGATCAGCACTATGATCAGAACCAGAATCACAACAACCATTATATGGAATCCTGATTCCATCAGTTTATAAAAAGAAATCGAACTGACTACATAATAATTCCAGTTCTTAATCTTCTGGCATACATACATATTCCCATTCTTTGTAAATATCTGTATCCCTTTTTCCATCTCATCTATGTAATTTACGTAACGGCCTGTCTCCTCTTTATCATTCGAAAGCAGTATCATTCCACCTGTGTCAACTACTCTTGTTTCTGCTGAAGAATCTCCCACGGCCAGCATCCTCTGTACTGCCGGATCATCGAAATTCATGCACAGAAGCCCTCTTGCATCAAATACTTTTCTGGTATCATATAATGGATAATACAGACTCAATGTATATCTGTTCCCTTTATAATAATCGTTGTTATAGGAAACTTTCAGCGTTCCTTTCTGCGCATATTTGCTTCTCTCATATGCCTGGGGATACACTTCTTCAAACTGCGTAACTGATAAAGAACCCTTTCCTCTGTAGTAGTAACTCTTATAATCCGAACTGACAATGGCAGCAAAGTTCAGACTCTCATACATATTATTCAGATTCTCCAGCTTGCTGTAAACTGCATCAATGTCTGCTGTCTTCAGCTCATTTTTCTGCACCTGCCTGCAGTAATTCTGCACAGAATCATCCATGATCGTACCCAATACGATTTCTTTATATGAATCCATTGATCCCTTAAAAGATTCCGCAACTGTATTATTCTGCATCTGCAGAAGTTCTACAGACTGCTCTTTCATCGATGCTATAGAAAAAGTCAGAGAAACACCTGCAACCGTCAGCGTTACAATAAGAATACTGACGGTCACAAGTAAAAGTATTTTTTTATCAAATTTCCAGTGGCTGAATTTTGTTTTCCATTTGTTCATGTTGTCTTTCCTCATCTGTCACATAATTTCACATATACCCACATGATCAGGGGGGGATTTTATCTCCCCAATATCATACCATGTTCAATGGTAAATGGATACAACAGATTTCGCAGAAAGAATCAACCCTTTACAGCACCTGCAGTCATACCTTTTACCAGTTTATCCTGGAAAATAATAAACATGATAACCATTGGTAAAAGTGTTAATGTAAGAACCGCCATGATCATTGGTGTATTCATAGAATACTGTCCCTGAAATTCCCAGATTGCCAACGGCAGGGTACGATTCTGGGCAGACTGTGTCAGTGTATTTACAAATGAGAATTCATTCCACATATTTACACCATTGTAAATTGCCAGTGTCGCCATTCCGGGTTTGGAAAGCGGCAGGATCATGGAGAAGAACATCTGAATCTTTCCACATCCGTCAATTTCAGCAGATTCTTCGATTTCTCTCGGAATCTCTTTCATAAAGCTGGTCAGGATAAATACGGAAATCGGAACTGCGAATGCGACATACGGTCCGATCAGTGACCAGATTGTATCATAAAGTCCTGTTGACTTTGACATTTTGAATACAGGGATCAATGTAATATGTACAGGAATAGACATACAGGCTACAATGATCGCATAAATCGGCTGTGCCATTTTAAACTTAAATCTTGCCAGAGGATAAGAAGCGCATGCTGAAATAAACAGCAGCAGGATCAGGGAGATTGCAAGAACGATCACACTGTTCTTAAAGTAATTTGCAAACCCTCCTGTAAGTACCTCAGTGTAATTGGACCAGTTCAGTTGATCAGGAAGCTGGAATACACCCTTGGTAAGCATCTCAAATTTCTCTTTGAATGAGTTCAGCACCATGAATATAAAAGGTGTAAATGATACAATTGCTGCACCGATAGCAAGAACAAAAGCAATGACCCAGGCTATGATGCTTTTTCTTCTACTTTTCTTATAGCTGTCCATCCCTTAATCCTCCTGTTTTCCGTTTATAAGTTTCATAGTAATCATAGATACCATTGTAATCAGGATAAACATACCTCCTGCAATGGCTGAACCATAACCCATGTTAAAGTTCTTGAATGATTCTTTGTACATATAGGTTGCCATCAGCTCTGTAGATGTACCAGGACCGCCGCCTGTCATAACATAGATCAGATCGAAGTATTTCAGAGATCCAACCATTGAAAGGATAGCTGCACTCTTAATTGACGGAATAAGAAGTGGAAGTGCAATCTTCCAGAAATACTGTCCTCTTGTAGCACCATCAATTCTTGCTGCTTCAAATACATCATATGGGATGTTTGTATAACCAGCCATAAAGTAAACCATGTAGAATGGTGTAAACTGCCATGCAATGATAAGAATAACTGTGATCAATGCTAATTTCGGATTACCAAGAAGGTCAATGTTGCCCCCTCCGAACCATCCGGAAATTGTGCTGACAATACCTCCGTTTGTTGCAAGTGCGTATGTGAAAAGGAAACCAATTGCAACAGAAGACATAAGCATTGGAATAAACCAGATAACCTTGAAAATTGTAAGTTTCTTACCGCCAAAGTCAAGGAATGTTGCCATTGCAAGTCCTAACGGAATCTGGATAATGATAGATACGATCATGATAATAACGTTGTTCTTAAATGCTATCCAGAATTTTGTATCTTTGATCAGTTTTGCCCAGTTTGCAAGTCCTACCATCTTCTTGTCTGCGGAAATACCATTCCACTGGTATCCGCTTGTAATAAATGTATCAATAATCGGATACGCGATAAATACTACTAATAAAATGATAACAGGTGCCAGAAAAAGTGCTGCTGTCTGACGTGTTTTTCTCTGTCTTAACTGAACCAGAGATATCCCTTTTTCATTCATTTTGGTGCCTCCTTTTTAATACTTTCTGAGATTTGATCATCTG
>NZ_JADPGO010000060.1:0-8286 GCF_015668165.1 Blautia sp. 1001283B150304_161114_C9
CCGGTAATTTTGATTAGCTGTCAGCTAACAAAAATCGGATTGCGTTAGCTGGAAATTGATCATTTTGAATGGAATTTCATGTCACGAACGTGATTTGAAAATAACAAAAGCGTTCGTTGTCAGCTAATCCAGCTAACATTTTCGAACGCTTTGAAGCCCGTCGCCAAGAGGATTTGAACCTCCGACCCCTCGCTTAGGAGGCGAGTGCTCTATCCAGCTGAGCTATGACGACACATGCCGCAAACCCTTGATTTTACTGGGTTTCTGGGATTTTTCCCTTCGGCCATATATAAGATTATCAACTCTTTTTCGAGTTGTCAATCTACAGATTTTTTCGATTTGGTAACATTAGACCGTTCCCCAATTTGGGGAATGCTTTGTTGTCACCTTTGGCATTTTTCAGAATAGATTCGAACTGAAAGTTGTTTTTCATTTTTTCCCTTTGGGGAATGCCTCGGCTTTCTCTTAGGAGGCGAGTGCTCTATCCAGCTGAGCTATATGGACATTTAATCAACACCCATAATATAAGTTACTGTTCACTCCGTTCTCAGTAACTTAACCAAAATTCATTCCAGATTACCTGCGACAATGGGATTTTGGCTTGTATGTCTCGGGACTTTGGCATATTTTTGCAAAAATACCTCGAGGAATAATGGTGTATGAACAGTAACTAATATACTATATTTCAAAGAAAATTACAAGTGCAATCTGGCTTTTCTTATCTAATTTTCTGCTTCCGGATTCCATGTATTATCTTCCAGCTTTTGAATCATCTCATCCAGTTCAACAGTATATGCTACTTTTACATCACTATCCTGTTTAACGATAAACTCAGACAACCCGTAAGCCTGTCCATTATCCGCCCAGTCATAAGTATATCCCAATCTTGTCCATGGATATTCGCCATCATAATAGCTGGAAATAATGTTCGCATCAAACCATGCTTTATAATCCGCATTAACATCTTCGGAGAATGAGTCTGTCATTTCTACTGTTCCAATATCCGAAATATATGCCGGACGAAAAACATCTTCCGGTTTTACCCACATAGCTGTAACATAGTTAGATTCATTATCAGGAGTCAGACCAAGCAATTCTTTCATTCTTGTCTGCCAGTCTGTTACACCCTCTTTATTTTCCTGATACCAGTCTTCCAGTTCACCACCTGTAAATGTCCATACATTTCCCCATTCCAGTTTCACATCAGTGCCATCCGGATAACTGTCCGGATATTTATGGAATGTATATAGAAGAACTCTTCCCTCTTCATTATAAACTGCATAAGGCTCTCCCTCATCCAGGCTTACTACCGGAAGAATCTCACCATCCTCAGCAATCATCGCATCTTCAACTGCCTGATCAAAAAGAATCTGCAGATCATCTTCACTTTCAGCAGAGGAATCGGTTTCTGCTGCTTCTTCTGTCTCTGTTGTTTCTTCTGCCTGTACACTTACAGATACCCCGCATGATACAACCATTGCAGAAACCAGAACCCCACTTATCATCCATTGTTTCCATAATTTGTTTTTCATATAATATCACCTTCCTTTTTTCAGTTTTCCACCTTGCCTGCTCCAAGTATATCATAGGAATTCATTCTTTTCTTACCCATGGAATGAATTGCAAATATTCGGCGTGAAATGTATATTTCTATAGCATTTCCTCGTCAAGCGGATTGTTATAAGCATGTTTCACGTGAAACATATTCTTGTAAATCACAAGATGGCATAGGCGAAATATTCGTCCATGCCATCATAAATCATTTTAATTAATAGTGCAACTGTCCCTGGAGCCATATGATTCCTTTGAATCTACGTCCGGTCTTTGGCTCCCCCAGCAAATCATTCTTATTGATACAAACATCAAACTGCATATCATTACAGTCTAATGTAAGCTGGCAGATTTCTTCTCCTGTTATAATGTTCTTGAATGTCATAAAATCCAGAATCTCACCCATGATACTATATTGATCACATTCAATTCCATATGGCATGAAATAGGAATCCACTATAGAAAAAATATCGTCTGTAACTATACGCTGAGAAATCATGGAATATGTATCCATATCCTCCATCGTGAGGCTCTCCATAGCCTCTTCATCACCGTTTCTGGCGGCTGCAATGAGATGATTTCTGTTCTTTGTCAGTTCACGTTCTGCTTTTACTGCTTCTTTATCTTTCTCTACAGGAAAAAGGATTTTTCCTTCCCTGGCCAGCCCGGAAAGGGTTAAAGGCTGGCCACCCGGAAGTATGTTGCCTTTTTCACGCTGTTGCAGATACTCAGCAGCATTCTGAAGATAGAAAATTAAAGTAACCCCAATTCTCAGATCGTCACAGGCACCTGCAAAAGATTCTTTGTCTGCATGTCTTTCTATCACAACACTCTCCTGTGTTGTAATGCCTGTTCCGCGAAAAAAAGGAAAATAATAATCCGGATAAAATACGTTGTTTTCATCATACTGCCCGCAGACAGTAATTCCACAATCGCATCCATAATTCTTGGAAAACTCTGCAAACATACCATCAGGGTAGTTCTCTATGACTGTTTTCTCATCATAAGTTTCAACCACATCCGTAATGATCTGTCTGATACTGCTTCTTTTGGTGATCCTGGAAAAACCAACTGCCCTCAGATAACTGTGCATAAGAACACCTCCCTGAAAAAGCTCACCCTCCATTAAGCGTGCTTTTTCTCAATCTTTGTCATACCACCCATGTATGGCTGCAGAGCTTTAGGAATACTTACAGAACCGTCTGCATTCAGGTTATTCTCCAGGAATGCGATCAACATTCTAGGCGGTGCTACAACAGTATTATTTAATGTATGTGCAAGATATTTCTTACCATCTTTTCCGTTTACACGGATCTTAAGACGACGTGCCTGTGCATCACCAAGGTTTGAACAGCTTCCTACCTCGAAATATTTTTTCTGACGTGGAGACCATGCTTCTACGTCAAGAGATTTTACTTTCAAGTCTGCCAGGTCACCGGAGCAGCACTCAAGTGTACGAACCGGAATATCCAGAGAACGGAACAGATCTACTGTATTCTGCCATAATTTATCAAACCACATCGGACTCTCTTCCGGTCTGCAGACAACGATCATTTCCTGTTTTTCAAACTGATGAATACGGTAAACGCCTCTCTCCTCAAGTCCATGAGCACCTTTTTCCTTACGGAAACATGGAGAATAGCTTGTAAGAGTTTTCGGAAGTTCTTCCTCAGGAATGATCTGATCGATAAATTTACCGATCATGGAATGTTCACTTGTTCCGATCAGGTATAAATCTTCACCCTCAATCTTATACATCATGGCATCCATTTCAGCAAAACTCATTACACCTGTTACAACATTGCTTCTGATCATAAAAGGAGGTACACAGTAAGTAAAACCTCTGTTTATCATGAAGTCACGTGCATAGGAAATTACTGCTGAGTGAAGTCTTGCGATATCTCCCATTAAATAGTAGAAACCATTTCCCGCAACACGTCTTGCACTGTCAAGATCGATTCCATCAAAATTTTCCATAATTTCTGTATGATATGGCACTTCAAAATCCGGAACAACCGGTTCACCAAACTTCTCGATTTCTACGTTCTCGCTGTCATCTTTACCGATCGGTACAGATGGATCAATGATATTCGGAATTACCATCATATCTTTGAGAAGTTCTTCCTCTACCTCTTTCTCTCTTGTGGAAAGTTCTTCAATACGGGTTCCGGAAGCAGCTACCTGTTTCTTTACTTCTTCAGCTTCTTCTTTCTTTCCCTGTGCCATCAGTGCACCGATCTGTTTGGAAATTTTATTTCTCTCTGCACGAAGAGCTTCTACTTCCTGTTTGATTTCGCGATTCTCTTTGTCCAGTTCCAGAACTTTATCCACTAATTCCAGTTTATTATCCTGAAATTTGTTGCGGATATTCTGTTTTACAACTTCCGGATTTTCTCTCACAAATTTAATATCTAACATCTTGTTCCTCCTGAAATATTCTATTACATTATGTAATGATGTCAGGGTAAAATCTGGCAACAACTTTCCCCCTGATATCAATTTATCATATCATGTGCATTCCTGCACAAAACAGATTCTCTTTTAGTATGCTCTTGTTTTCAACTTTTAAACATTACTGTTCACTCCGTTCACAGTAACTTTTAAAAAACTTTATTCTTCAATATTATCCAGTCCAAAATTCACTGCCTTACGAAGTGCCTCTACTTCTTCCTGGCTGAGCATAACGTAGGATTCGCCTTTTACAATTTCTTTCATATACAAAAAACAATTGTCCCGGCTGTGTACTGCATTTAAGATAAGGCCTGTATTCTCTTTGTCCAGCAAAGCCAGCGCAAAACTTAACTTTCCACCTACATCATCAAATGCGTCATACTTTTCTACACCATATTTATTAAACATTTTATCAAGATTCTTTTTGATAAAAAGAAGATCATGATCATGTTCTTCCTTCGCATCATAGAGCTTATCTATCTGAGCGAATTTTCTAACGAATACTTTTTCCAGAGACTGTGCATCTGAACCTTTCATGAACGTCTTATATTTACGTTCCAGACGGCTCAGGCGCATATTCATACTGATATTCCTTACCAGCAGGAAGATAGTAAGAATCAGCAGTATAATAATGATGATCCCGGAATCAATTCCAAGATTTTCAAAAATGCCACTCATATTACTGTCACTCCTAACCAATGGATTCGAAAAGATCTATGATTCTTTCCAGTTCATCCTTGGAATAATATTCAATTTCAATTTTACCTTTGTCATTTTTCTTTCTGTGAATCTGGACTCTGGTACCCATGATACTTTTCATTTTTTCTTCCAGACTCTCATATATTGCATCCTCAGCAGAACTGAATTTGCTCTTCTTTGCTGTTTTTGGCGGCTCCAGCATACGTTTTACAAGCGCTTCTGTTTCACGAACACTTAATTTCTCGTCAAAAACCTTCATTGCAATTGATTCCTGCTTTTCCTTATCTGCTATCGAAAGGATTGCCCTGGCATGACCGGCAGTGATCATCTCATCAATCAGCATCTGCTGCACTTTTTCACTGAGTTTGAGAAGTCTCATTGCATTTGTTACTGCTGTTCTGCTTTTCCCTACACGCTCTGCGATTTCATCCTGTTTCAGATGAAATTCATCAATCAGTCGTTTATATGCCATCGCTTCTTCCACAGGGTTTAAATCTTCCCGCTGAATATTCTCAATCAGGGAAATTTCTACTAATTCCTGCTCAGAAAACTCTTTAACAATTACAGGAATCTCTGTCAGTCCGGCAAGCTTTGCCGCTCTCCAGCGTCTTTCACCTGCAATTATTTCATAGTAGTCCTTTTTATCAGACACAAGAAGTGGATGGAGTACGCCGTACTGTTTAATAGACTCAGACAGTTCCATGAGTGCATCTTCATCGAACTGTTTACGTGGCTGATCCATATTCGGCTCTACACTTGAGATCTTTACGATCATTGCCCCTGTTTTCGAATCTGCTGTTTGCTTCTTTGCAACAGTAGGGTTTGTCTGTTTTTCAGCTACGTCAGATTTCTTCTCTGTTTTAACTGTTTTGGTTATTGTCTTTCTGGCAGGTTCTTTGACAACAGATGTTCTGTCTGGAAAAAATGCATCTAAGCCTCTGCCAAGACCGTTTTTTCTTCCTGCCATTAATTATCCTCCCTGTTGAGCACTTCCTCTGCCAGAAGCCTGTAGCTTTCTGCTCCTGCTGATCTCGGATCATAGATATTAATCGGCTGTCCATAGCTTGGAGCCTCCGCCAGTCTTACATTACGTGGAATAATTGTTTTATAAATATTCTGATTTAAATTCTCTTTTACGTTTTCCACTACCTGCAGAGACAGGTTTGTTCTTGCGTCATACATTGTGAATACTACGCCTTCCATTTTCAGACGTTTATTCAGTCTTTCTTTTACCAAATCAATGGTATGAATCAGCTGTGAAAGTCCCTCCAACGCATAATATTCACACTGGATTGGCACTAATACAGATGTAGCTGCGGTTAATGCATTGATCGTCAGCATATTTAATGACGGCGGACAATCCAGTATTATGTAATCATATTTACGTCGAAGCTTATCTGTGATTCCCTTTAAGATAAATTCTTTATCATCGATTCCTACCAGCTCGATTTCTGCACCGGAAAGATTAATATTAGATGGAATCAGGTCAAGATTCTCAACAACATCTTTTACAATCGTGTCTTTCGTTTCTGCCTCTCCAAGCAAAAGTTCATACAATGTATTTTCTATGCCGTTCTTATCAACGCCGAAACCACTGGTAGTATTTCCCTGTGGATCCATATCAATTGCGAGAACCTTTTTCCCTTTTTCTGCAAGACATGCTGAAAGATTAATTGCAGTTGTTGACTTTCCAACTCCGCCTTTCTGATTAGCAACTGCTATAATTCTTCCCAACTTCATTCCTCCTTTATGAGGTTTTAAATTGTAGTTATTCCTATTTTGCCTGTTACATTATTTTTTATAATGCCAACAGGCATATACAGGTTTATTATAACACTTTTATTTTAATCATGCCACATAATGTTTCACGTGAAACATAAAAAAACACATTATTTTTAACATAAATATTGTATATTTTGTGGTGATTGACATTTTCTTTTTCCATCAATCGTTTCTGTTCACTCCGTTCTCAGTAGCGTAGCCAAAATTCCAGATTGCCTGCGGCAATGGAATTTTGGCTTGTATGTCTCGGGATTTTGGCACATTCATGCCAAAACACCTCGCAGGATTGTGGTGTGTGAACAGTAATCATCAAGTTACTGTTCACTGGTAATATCCCGCGAGGTGTTTTTTGTGAGTGAAGGTCACAGAAAACCCGAGACATACCGCGCGAATTTATGCGATTAGCATAAATTCTGTGCATCGCGAAGCGTGTTGCTGTGAACGGAGTGAACAGTAACATCATCAATCCATATGGTTCTTTTTTTCGCATCATATTTTCTTGTAAAACAGACAGTATCGCGGTATAATATGGGTATATAATTTTAGCAGGCTAATCACTTGTTATGCTTGATAAAGGAGGCCGAAAATGAGTAAAAACAAGCACAAATTTCTTACATTTGCTGCTCTGATGACCGGCGCAACTGTTGCTGTTCATTTCATTAACCACACGATTGCTACTGCTGCACAATTAAAACAGATGCTCCACATTTCTAATGACAATTACTTTGAATGGCGCTTTGGGAACATTTATTATACCAAAAAGGGAACTGGGTCACCGATTCTTTTGATTCATGACACTTTACCTGGAGCTTCCGGGTATGAATGGAGCAAAATTGAAGACGAACTGGCAATTGACCATACCGTATATACTGTTGATTTGTTAGGATGCGGACGTTCGGACAAATCCAGCATTACCTATACAAATTTTGTTTATGTTCAGATGATCAGTGATTTTATCAAAAAAATAATTGGTCAGAAAACAGATGTGATTGCAAGTGGTTTTTCAGGCTCTTTTGTTACTATGGCCTGTCACAATGAGAAAGAACTTTTTAACAAAATCATGCTGGTAAATCCGCCCAGCCTGACTCAATTAAAACAGATGCCAAACAGAAAGGACCGCCTGTTAAAAGCAGCTCTGGAAATTCCGATTTTCGGAACTCTGGTTTATCATATGATCGTATCACGTGATAATATAAATAATCTTTTTATCGAGAAGATGTATTATAATCCATTCCATGTGGATAATCAAATGGCAGATGCTTATTATGAAGCAGCTCATAAAGGTGGATATTATACCAGATTTTTGTACTCCAGTCTTGCAGCTAAGTATATAAATATAAATATCTGTCATGCACTTAAGGCACTGGATAACAGTATTTATATTGTTGAAGGTGAAACAGAGCCAAACGGAAAGGCTGTCACTGATGATTATTGTGCCTCCAACCCGGCTATTGAAGTTTCTGTTCTCAAAGAAACAAAACATCTTCCACATGTTGAAGCACCTGAAGCGTTTCTTGAACAGGTTAAAATCTTCTTTTAAGCCTTATATTTAAGCCAGAACGAGTCGACGAGTTGATTTTGAGACAGTTTTGAAGGATAAATTTTTTTATTTCAAGTCGGAAGAAGGCGACGTTGCGGTGACTACAGCAACCGAATTCGGACAAAATATACCGCAAAGTGGGGCGTGCAGATTGTGGAAATGATTTTTCAAACACGCTCTAATACAAATCACGACCACCGGCTTAGCCGGTGGTTTGCTTTGACCCTATAAGGGTCTATTACCGGCACTGGAGTCTAAAGACT
>NZ_JADPGO010000061.1:0-7990 GCF_015668165.1 Blautia sp. 1001283B150304_161114_C9
AATTGTGATAATGTGGATAATGTTGTAGCGTTTATTACGAAATCCGTACAGGCTGAATTGAGAGAGATTTACCCTGGCGTTCTGCCTGAGGAAGAGACAAGTTTGTCGGAAAGTCTTTCACGTATTAAACATATTGTTGGACAGAAATTTATTATAATTATTGATGAGTGGGATGTTCTGATCAGAGATGAAGCGGCGAATAAAAAAGTACAGGAAAAGTACATTAATTTTTTGCGGGCAATGTTTAAGGGAACGGAACCGACAAAATATATTCAGCTGGCGTATCTTACAGGTATTTTGCCGATAAAGAAAGAAAAAACACAGTCTGCATTAAATAATTTTGATGAATTTACAATGCTTGATGCAGGAGAGATACTGAGGGTCTGACCATCTAACTAACCGATAAATAAAATAATGAATTAGTGAAAAGTTGATGAAAAGTCTATAAATGTAATGTGACATTGGAGTTTAGCGCAATAGAGTTTGAATATTGTGGATCGCTTGAATTGTTGGAAGAATTCTTTCATAAATATATTAATATTAGAAGTTGTCAGTTATTAAGGATTAATCCTGAAACGAAGAAGTGGAATTGCTCTATGGCAACAAGGGCGAATTGCAGGGAAACCAGGTATTTGCCGATTTGCTGCCTCATCTGATCAGGGTAATAGAAAATGCCGGAATGCTGATCATTGATGAATTTGGCAATAGTCTTCATAATAAATTGGCTGAAAAAATTATTGAATTCTTTATGGAGAATGTTGCTTTACGCTAAAATGGTTTCATGCTATCATTATTTTAGTTGAAAATTTTGATGGCATGAAGCTATTTTTGATTGGAGGCATGGAAGATTTGAACTTTAACTATTGCTATAAAATTACTTATGAATCAGGGGAAACTTATGACAGACGAAGAAATGAGCTGTCAGTAGAAATTTCAAAAGAAGACTATAAGAAAATTATAACAGGAGTATTACAGGAAAGACCGATTGAGCAGATTGAAGGGATTTCGGATGTAATTGATAAAATGACGGAAAATGTTGAATTTGCGGATCGTTTTATGAATAAAAATGGTTCATTAAGAAAAACACCATTAAAGAAAAAAAGAGCTATTTCAAAACTTGAATTTTTTATTCCGGAATATGAGTATCGGCGATTAAAAAAGATGAAGGATCCAATAGAGACATTGGAACGCCCAGTGGAACATATGACTGTTTATCGGAATGATGGTTCCAGTGTGACTTTGACAGCGGAGAATGGACGTGTGAGTATTGTTGACTCCAGGGAGAAAAATGTAAAGCATATTATTGAGGCAGATCATTTTATTTCGAAAATTTTGTAATGATTTATTACAAATACCATTGATAGTGTCCGTGTGTATGCCAACGGATATTTTAAGATATTTGATCCGTTGGTACAGTATTTGCTTGGAGGAAAGAACCACTGAGGTTCTGACCATCTAACCAGAAGACATGATTTACTAAAGGTAGATAAATATATTTATTTATATTTTTGATATAGCATTAGAGTCTGACACTATGAGGTGTTAGATGAAATAGCAGAGATAAAAGAGAAGGTAGAATTGCAAATCTCACAATTGCTATTTTTATAGTATTGACTGACCTCTTACCAAAGAAAGGACATAAACTTTATGAATAACACAATTACGCCAGATACAGAATCAATAATTAATATAGTGGAAAAAATTGACATCGGAACTGTATCTTTGCCTGAATTTCAAAGAGATTTTGTCTGGGATATTTCTCGCACATACGATTTATTTGACTCATTATCTAAAGATGTATTTATCGGTTCTATTATTTACGGTATCCCCTCTTTTGGACTAACAGTTAGAGAATTAGATACTCGTCCTAGAAAAGGAACTGGTAGCAGAAAAAAGCTTAAAACGATATACATTACTGAAGAAGAAATAAAAGTCAAAACATCTACAGCAAATTATAAAATTATTTTAGATGGACAACAACGAATAACATCTATTTATAGGGCTTTAAAAGGAATTGATGAGATTTGGTTTATATTTAAAAATTCTGATGAACTCGATAATATATATGAAGATGAAAAAATACCTAATATACCATTAGAAGCTTTAGTATATGATATTACTGGTACAGAGGATACTGAGCATTTATCAATCCAGTTATCCACTGTATATAAAAGAATAAAAGATTCCTTAATGGAGGATGATTTAAAAGAATACTATAATGACTTAGAATATGTAGCACATTTGAGCGAAGATGATCAAAAATTTTCTTTCAAATCGTATGTACGTTTTATTCAAAAGTTGGAAGATTTACTTAAAAGTCCAAAACTTGTAGCATATTTTCTTCTTGATATGTCCGCTGAAAAATTTGCTCTTTTCTTTGAACGAAGTAATAGTTTAGGTGTATCTTTGACTTTTGTAGATATTCTCGTTGCTAAATTAATAAGTGGATTTAATTTAAGGCAAAAAATTGAAGATTTCGAAGAAGAAAATCCTGATATAACACTTAATCGAGAAATTATCGCAAGAAGCATAGCATACTTATCAAGCAATGGAAAAAAAGTCGACAAAAAGTACATACTTAGTTCATTAAACGCTACAGATTTTAATGATTATTGGGATATTGCAATTGATCTTTATAAATTGGCGTTTGATTACCTGATCAATAATCACTTTATTCTGAATACCAAATGGATGCCTTATCCGAACACCATAATTCCTATCATGATGTTCTTGAACAATCTGCCAAATAAAAATTTTTCTGAAATGTCGGAAGATCAAAAGACTTTTTTTGAATACTGGTATTGGAACTCTGTTTTATCACAAAGATATGTTTCTTCGTCAAATGAAACTATCCTACTTGACGCATATACGCTTTCTTGTGTAGCTCGTAATGAAAAAGTAACAAATAGATATTATTTTAAGAAGCTTCATTCTCTTATAAATAGCTATGAAGACATCCTTTCATATAATAAAAAAGGTAGTGCCATATACATTGCTTTACTGAATTTTATAAATTACAATGCCGGTGGTCTGCTAAATTGGACTAATAGCAGTAAAATATCTTTCAGAGATAAAGTTGACGATCATCATATTTTTCCAAAAGAATACCTCAATTCTTTGGCGGATGAAAATATTGAAGTTAGTATGATTAATTGTATTGCAAATAGAACCTTAATTCCTAAGATAACTAACATAAAAATTGGTAAAAAAGCCCCTCATGTATATATGAAAGAGCTTGCAAAAACAAATGAACATTTTGATTTAATTCTTAATAATCATATGATTCCAAACGATATAATCATAGGATTATATGAAGGTTTTTATAAAGACTTTCTTGAAGAACGAGCAAAGCTAATTTACGATGCTATTAATACCAAGATATTTGCTAAAGCGGAGATTATAGAAAAAAAATTCTTGGGAACTTTAAAAAATCCTCCTGACTATAGTGGTTCAATTAGTGTTTGGGGAAATTATAAGAAAAAAACAGTTACAGCAAGCTTTAATATTGAATTACAAGAAGTACTCTATAATGGTTCCAGAACTTCACCTTCTACGGCGGCAAACAATGCAAAAATAGATATGGGTGGCAACTCGACAGTTTCGACTAATGGGTGGAAATGGTGGAAATACAAAACAGCAGAAGGAACGGAATCATATATTGACGATTATCGCTTGCAGGAGTGACATTGGAGTTTTGCGCCATAGAGTTTGAATATTATGAACTGCCTGAATTATTGGAATAATTCTTTCATAAATATATTAATACTAGAAGTTACCAGTTATTAAGGATTAATCCTGAAACGAAGAAATGGAATCGTTCTATGGCGACAAGGGTGCTTTACGAAAATATAGAAAGTATTGACTAAAAAGAGAGTGGCATTAAATGATAGATATATACACAGAAAAAAAAGATTCAAAAGACTGGACTCTTCGGAATGATTTATATTTCAATTTGTATACAGGTAATGAAGTGATGTCACAAAATGAAATAAATCTGATTCAGCGTGTGGATGAAGCAAAACTGACGTCAGACAAGCGTATTGAGACAAAATATGGCTTAGGTACGATCCGCAATTTGTCATCAGGATGTAAGACGTTGCTTAACATTGTGAAGCATCCGGATAAATTGGTGCGTGTGGAGGAATGTGGTCCTAATGTGCTTAAAATCATTTTTACAATGGACAATATAAAGATTTATATGTCAAGACCTACACTTGTTGATATTCCGGATGATGTGCAAATCAGATTCAATAATTCTGACGTAGTGACTGGAGGAAGAGGATATAATGCATGGTGGAGTAAAGAATATGAGGGAAGAGAAGCGTGTGACTTATACACAAAGTTTTGAGAAAGTAATATTATCTCGTTTAAAGTCGCTGAGGATATGACCATCTAATTATTAAAAAAGAGTATTTGCTTGGAGGAACGTGGACGATATGTTAAAGATTTTCTTTGGTGATATGTCAGATGCTGTGTATAATACAGCTTCTTATTTTAAATATGATTATGAAGATGAATGGATTATAGATCCATTTGTAAAGGAAATGATTCAGGATGTAGATAAATCAACTGTACTGGATGGCGGTGTAATAGACAGCCCGGTGTTGGGGAAAATACCGCCAACTGGGTTATCAGGCGGTGTGAAAACATTGATTCTAGTTAAATTTGATAAAGACAAAATTTTTAATGCGTCAACCTGTGGTGATAATTGTGCAAAGTGGCTGCTGAAAATTGCAGAATCAGAGGATAGAACAATTAATCTTTTGCATTTAATGGATTTTGGACCAGAATCCTTTAGTATTCATATTTTGAATACAGATCAAATTGTTCATTCTATGGAAGAACTTGTGTCGATAGCGGGAGAATTTGTTTAGGAGAGAGTGCGATGAAGGGAAAGCATAGAGTTGTTGTTTCAACTAAACGTTTAAAATATGATTTTGAATTGAGACGTAATTTAACAATTATTCGTGGCGACAGCGCGACAGGAAAAACCACTCTTATTGATATGATTCAGGATTATGTAAATAATCCATCAGGTACTCCGGTAGAATTGATTTGTGATAAGAAATGTTTTGTATTGGAAGGTGCTCTGTGGAAAGAGCAGTTAAGTGGAATATCTGACAGCATTATTTTTATTGATGAGGGAAATGAATTCATAAAAACAGAAGAATTTGCTGGCAAGATTCAGAAAACGGATAATTACTATGTGATTGCATCCAGAGAGTCATTGCCTTCTTTGCCATATAGTGTGGAAGAAATTTATGGAATAAAAACTTCTGGAAAATATGGAACTTTAAAGCAAAGTTACCATGAATTTTATAGAATATATGGTGCAGATACTTATAAGGACAGTGTAAATCCTGAAATTGTTATTACTGAGGACAGTAATTCAGGATATCAGTTTTTTGAACATGTCTGCAAAGATAATGGATTAAAATGTGAAACATTAAATGGAAAATCTAACGTATTTCATTATTTAAATGTACATAAGAATGAAAAAATGCTTGTGATAGCAGATGGCGCGGCATTTGGTTCGGAAATCGATAAAGTATTGCGTCTGATAGAAAAAAAAGAAAATATTGCTTTATATTTGCCAGAGTCGTTTGAATGGCTGATTTTATCGGCAGGAATACTTAAAAATAGTCTTGTAGATAAAATTTTAGATGATCCATCTGAGTATGTGGAATGTAAAGAATATTTCAGCTGGGAAAGGTTTTTTACAGCAGTTTTGATTAAGGAAACAAAGGATACTTATTTGGCATACGTAAAAAAGAAATTAAATCAGGCATATCTGAGTGAAAATATGATAGCTTTAATCCTTGAGCAGATGAAAAAAATTAAGCTCAATTGGAAGAAGCCATTTTGATT
This sequence comes from Blautia sp. 1001283B150304_161114_C9, assembly GCF_015668165.1. NCBI lineage: Bacteria > Bacillati > Bacillota > Clostridia > Lachnospirales > Lachnospiraceae > Blautia > Blautia sp. 1001283B150304_161114_C9. The sequence goes on from NZ_JADPGO010000061.1 coordinate 5,869, forward strand.
GAGAGGCCTATCGGGGTCTGAACACCTAATCATGTACCGGAAGGGAAGATGGACCAGAGATTGTTTTTCTTATAGTATGTTTTAGATACATGTTGGATAGCAAGGAACCTTATGAATAAAAAACAATAAGAAGAGGAAGTAAATGGATATGGAAAATACATTTGCGAAAAAAGTTCAAAAAGCGATGGGAAGTGCAATTCCGGATTGGATACCAAGAGGAAAATGGCGGGGCGTCAGTTATGGTCACATTTTGACAGATATGAGAAACAATTTCATTGATGGATGTTATCCTGTAAAATGTTGTATAAAGGGAAATTTATCGGAGGGTGAGATTAAATATCATCAGGGAGCATCACATCTGAATTCTTCTCAGGTTATGTGTATCAATTTTTTTAAGAAATTTTTTGAAAAGGAAGAGTATGAAGGGTATCTTCTTGCAGTTCTGCAATGCTGTGGTATTTCTATAGAAGGATATAAAATAGAAAATGCAGTTTTTGAATATGAACCAGATCACGAGGAAGGTACAAACTTTGACTTTTATCTGACTCTTGATGATGGAAAGAGAATTTCTTTTGAGTGTAAGTATACAGAGACAGAATTTGGTGGTATTTCATCCGATAAAAGAGATCCTGATAAATATAACCGAAAATGGGATCACATATATAAAAATTTAATAGCAAGTAGTACCTTCCTTTTTACAGATAAGAAAGAGTTCTACAGACATTATCAAATTAACCGAAATATTGTATATGCTGACAGTAGAGATTATGTCCTGTTTTTAACGCCGAGAGCAAATGATGCAAAGGGAATCTGCGATGGACGGACGTATATAGATAATATGGAAAACCAACATATACGAAATATATATTGGGAAGATATGATACAAATTACACTGCTGACAGTTGCAGAGTGTGAACCATTGAAGGATTATTATTTCAAATTCAAGAGCAAGTATTTGGATTCATGGAACGAAGAACATTAAAGTAAATTATATGTAGCTACATTCAAAAGAAGATGATGGAAATACAGAGGTGTTCTAGCTTAAGAATGCAATAGCAATTTTTTCATCATTTACACATGAACCGGAAGTTGAAAGGTTCTAAAGATAAAGAGCCACAGAAATATAACAAAGAGAAAAAATGAAGGGACATAAAAGATATATGATTAGTTTTTATAAGAGTATTGTTGACCAGGACAGAGCTTCGATTGTTATATGTAATCTTAAGCATGAGATTATCTACATGAATCCGGCAGCTGTTAAAAGCTATGCGAAGCGAGGCGGTGATAAACTTATTGGAAGAAGCCTGTTAGATTGTCATAATCAGGAATCCAGGGATAAAATACAGAAGGTAGTGGACTGGTTTGGGGCAGATGAGAGCCATAACCTTGTCTATACTTTCCATAATGAGAAGCAGAATAAAGATGTTTATATGGTTGCACTCAGAGAAGAGGGAAGACTGATAGGATATTATGAAAAACATGAATATCGAAATTCAGAAACTATGAAACAATATGATTTGTGGTGATGTTATGGCACAGGACGAATGGTGCAGGCAGTTATTCAAGAATGAGGAAATACGACAGGAACTTACCCGTGTGGTAAGAAGAAAAAATGGAATGAGGTAAGTAACAATATGGAATCAAAACAGAAAAGAACAGCTCTTGTCACCGGCGGAAGTTCCGGAATCGGACGATGTATTGCAGTAGCATTGAGTAAGGCTGGCTATTTAGTCTATGAGTTCAGCCACCGGAGGCTGTTGGTACATATATTGCGCGGATTGCACAGAAAAAGAATTGTGCTCCAATTTGTGTGGCGGGTGTGAAGTATAAGATTCTGAGATTCTTATGTAAAATTCTGCCGTGTACATTACGGGGAAAGATTGTTGGTTCTATTTACGCAAAATAGCTGTGATTATTTTATAGAATCCCGATATAGCTCGGGTGTCTGGATATATAACAGCTTTTTTCAGCTTTACGCTAAAATGGTTTCATGTTATCATTATTTTACTTGGAATAATTGATAGCCTGGAGCCATTTTTGATTGAGAGGTGTAAGGAATGGGTAGATTTGTAAATCCTGATAACAGTGCATTTCAGGTGGCACTGAATTCTCCGATATATGT